>JAJTGG010000007.1 GCA_021299355.1 Lysobacteraceae bacterium | reverse complement strand
CGGCAGAGCTATATGGAAGGTGAAACCGCCCAGGCCCTGCGCCAGATCATGGCTTTGGCCGATATCGCCAACCGCTACATTGACGAACAGAAGCCGTGGGTGCTCGCCAAAGATCCCGATCAGAGCGGGGCGCTGCATGGCGTATGCACGCAGGCGCTCAATCTCTTCCGCGTTCTGGCCGTGGCACTCAAGCCGATTCTGCCGCAGGTTGCCACGCAGGCCGAGGCGTTCCTCAATGCCCCCATCCTACAGTGGGCCGATTTCAACGCCCCGTTGCTCGGCCACCGCATCGCCGCCTACAGCCCGTTGTTCACCCGCATCGACCCGAAGAACATTCAAACCATGATTGACGCCTCCAAAGACACCACCACCGCCGCACCTGCAGCCGATGCCAAACCGGCTAAAGCCGCCGAACCGAAAAAGGCGGCCGCTGCTGAAACTACACCCGGCACCATCGGTATCGACGATTTCGCCAAACTCGACCTGCGTATTGGCACGGTGCTGGAATGCGGTCTCGTGGACGGCTCCGACAAACTGCTACGCTTCCTGCTCGATGCCGGGCCGCTCGGCCAGCGCCAGATCTTCTCGGGCATCCGCGGCAGTTACGGTGAGCCGGAAAAACTGATTGGCCGCAAGGTGGTATTCATCGCCAATCTGGCACCGCGAAAGATGCGCTTCGGCGTTTCCGAAGGCATGATTCTCTCGGCCGGGGGCGATGACGGGCTGTACCTGCTCGATGCCGATGACGGCGCGCAACCCGGGCATCCGGTCAAATAAGCATGCCAAACAGGCCGACGGCCGACGACATCAACGCGCTGCTGCCGCAGACCCAATGCGGTCAATGCGATTATGCCGGCTGCCGGCCTTATGCCGAAGCCGTCGCCGAGGGCCGTGCCGACATCAATCAGTGCCCGCCCGGCGGGGATGAGGGAATCCGCGCACTGGCAGTGCTGCTCGGGGTCGCCCCGAAATCCCTGAATCCGGAACATGGAGCCGTGCTGCCGGAAAGCGTAGTGATCATCCGCGAGGCCGAGTGCATCGGCTGCACCAAATGCATTCAGGCGTGTCCGGTCGATGCCATCATCGGCGCTTCGAAACGCATGCATACCGTTATTGCAGAATGGTGCACGGGTTGCAACCTGTGCATTCCGCCCTGCCCGGTCGATTGCATCGACATCGTTGCGCGCTGACTTACTTCAGGCGTTCGACACGATAACCCTTCTTCCGTAAAAGCTGGACGAGGCCGTCATCACCCAGCAAATGCAGCGCGCCGACCACAACCATCGCGTCTTCGCTTGCTTCATCATCGAGCATTGCTTGAACCTGCGGCAACCATGCATGGTTACGGTCCACGTTTATGCTTTGGTAAAGATCGGGATACTCGCGACGCATACGTGCGACGGTCTCGCGTTGCAGACCGTTGACATCGCCGGATTTCCACAAGCGACGTAGTTTCTCAAGATCGCGGGAATTGTCCGCTACATTGGCCTCCAGGGCCTCCTGCAACAACTGCTGTTGCGCCTTAAGTGGCATGCCATCAAACAGGTCGATTTGCTGGCTGGCTTTTTCCAGTCCAATAGCCGGTTTAGCCGCTGGCTGCGCCGCCGCCATGAAGTGCCGGTCTACACCAAGTTCGGACTCGAAGCCTTGCGCCTTTGCCCGGGTATTGACCACAAGTATCGCCACAAACCAAGGTTCAAGCCGGTTCAGACTGGCGATGGGAAATGACGGGTTGGTTTGGCTCCAGACCGACAGCCGGCGCCATGATGCTTCGGGCAGAAGCGCCTGTAGATTCTGTCCGGCCGGTAACAGCGCCGCCTGCTGCATTCTTGCCGCCAGGTCGGGAGATTGCAGTTCATGCGGCGCCACTTCAAAAGCCATTCGTTCGGCATCGGCATAGGCATTCAACACGTTTTCTGATAGCGGATAATCCTCGGCTTTCAGAGCATGGAAGGAACCGAGCAGATAAACGCGGTTATCGGCATCGCTGACCTTCCAGATTGCTGGCGTGCTCGCTGTTCCCGATGCGCAACCGGCAGCCAGACAGGTCAGCCCGAGCCAAATCGCGATTTTTCTCATGGTGTGATTTTGCGCGGTTTTTTCTCACCGGCAATTACCGCCATATCCATCCGGTTCTCCGGTGGTGGCATCGGACAGGTCGAGAATGCCGTGAAGGCGCAGGGCGGATTGTAGGCCTTGTTGAAATCGACGACCGTCTTGCCATCTGCCCCTGGGTATTCGGCATACAGGAAGCGGGCGGCGGCGTAACTTTCCTTGCCGGAAGTGCGGTCCGCGAACACCAGGAACAATCGGTGATCGCCCTCATCGATGGTTTCCAGGGTGAAGGTCTGTTCACCGGCGCTGAAGGTCACCGTTCCAGGATTCATCATCGGCTCGACCATGCCGAGAATATTGACGATGTCGATGGTACGTCCGGCATCATGCGGCGTGAAGGTCGCCGTGTAACGGAAGGCGGTATCCACCGGGAAATAGTCGATGCCGGTGAATTTGACCCGCGTCTCCGCCTCGGCATCGCGCACGCGCAGCGCCAAGCGGCCGCCGCGCTCGATTACGATGAAACTGGCTTTGCCGTCATTGAAACCGACCACCGTAGCCGTGCCCTGGGTATCCGGGACCAGCTTGGTCCGGCCAGTGGCGGGCTGGCCATCGATGCGGAGTGCGACGCCGTTTTCCGGCTGCAACCAGACCTGTTTTGCTTCATCGATCGTAATCAGACCGAGCTTGTCCGGACCGACCGTGAGACGCGTGCCGTTGGCTTCGCCCGAACCGACCCGGGTTACTCCCGACTTCGGCAGCCAATGCATCCCGACCAAGGACAGCCAGCCGTCGGGTTTGGTCAAGCGTGCGATGCGATCCGTACGCCACTGCATGACTTCACTGTAATGTTTCATTTTTTCGGCTTTTTCCTTGGCCAATTGCTCCGGACTCGGGGCCTGCTGGCAACCGGCCAGCAACAGCGCGGCCAAAACCATGGTGTATGCACGCATCATCTTCCCCTCAGGAATAAACGGTCTAATTCGGATCGGCTGAGCTGCACCCAGGTCGGTCGGCCGTGGTTGCACTGTCCGGAACGCTCGGTGGCCTCCATGGCGCGCAACAGCGCGTTCATCTCCGGCACGCTCAAACGCCGGTTGGCGCGCACTGATCCATGACAGGCCATGGTGGATAACAGCTCATTCTGCGCCTCCTGCAGACGACGGGAGGCGCCATACTCGCGAAATTCGGACAGCACATCCAGAAACAGCTGGCGCGCGTCGACATCGGCCAGCAATGAAGGCACCGCGCGCACACTGACTGATTGCGGTCCGGTCCGAACCACGTCGAAGCCCAGTTCCTGCAGTGGCTTGGCCAGGCTTTCGCTGGCTGCGGCTTCGTTTTCACTCAGCGGCACCGCTACCGGCACCAACAAGGGCTGGCTCCGGATACCACCATCGCCCTGTGCGGCTTTCAATTGCTCATAGGTGATGCGTTCATGCGCGGCATGCATATCGACCAGCACCAGACCGGCATCATTCTGAGCCAGGATGAATATCCCATGCAACTGCGCCAAGGCATACCCCAGCGGCGGTGCGCGTTGCTGATCGGTCTCCGGCATCGGCACGGATGGCGCTTGCGTTTGGTTTTGGCCGTAAATCGTACGGTAATGGGCCAACTGCTCGTGCACCGGCAAGGACATGGCGCCCTGCGCGGGTGGCAGGGAGGATGCTGGCTGAGAAAAGCCATCGGCCACTGCCGTATCCGGCGACGGTGCACCGGCGCGGGTATCGGCCATCAACCGGTGCAGGCTGCGGAAGATGAAGTCATGGATGCTGCGGCCGTCACGGAAACGGACTTCATGCTTGGCCGGATGCACATTGACATCCACCCGCATCGGATCGATGTCGAGAAAAAGTACGAACGCCGGATGACGGCCGTGGTACAGCACATCGGCATAGGCCTGCTTGACTGCATGCACCACGGTCTTATCGCGCACGGCTCGGCCGTTGACGAAGAAATACTGTTGATCCGGACTGGAACGTGCCGCCGTCGGCAGTCCGACCCAGCCGCTCAGGAGCATTTCCGGATGCTCGGCCGACACCTCAAGGCACTGTCCTGCGAACGCCTCGCCAAGTACCTGGGCAATACGCTGGATGCGTTGCTCGCGGGCAACCGCGCGGTAGGTCTTGAAGGCCTTGCCATTGTGACGGACGCGCAATTCGACCTGGGGTTTGGCCAATGCCAGCGCGCCGAGCCACTCATCAATATGGTTGAGCTCGGTACGCTCGGTCTTCAGGAACTTGCGACGTGCCGGCACGTTGTAGAACAGATCGCGTACCTCAATCGTGCTGCCGACGGGATGGGCTTCAGGGCGGACTTCGCCCAGTTTGCCGCCCTCGATCGCCAGCATCGCGCCGTGTTCCCCGTCAGCCCTGCGGGAACGGATGCTGAAACGCGACACCGATGCGATGGAGGGCAGCGCCTCGCCACGGAATCCCAGCGTCGCGACCTGTTCGAGATCGTCCAGACTGGTGATTTTGCTGGTGGCATGCCGTTGCACGGCAAGGGGCAACTCCTCCGGTCCGATGCCGTCGCCATCATCACGGATGCGGATCAGGCGGATGCCGCCCTCCTCAAGATCGATGTCGACCCGAGTCGAACCGGCATCGAGCGCGTTTTCGACCAACTCCTTGACCACTGAGAACGGGCGTTCGACCACCTCGCCGGCGGCAATTTGGTTGATCAGGACGTCGGGAAGTTTCTGGATCGGCATGGCCGTTCATTGTACCGAATACAAGGTCGTCCGGCGGTTTCCTCAGGGGATGATTCCAGAGCCGGCGGCAGCGATACCCTCGCCCGGATTGCTGCTCTTGCGCGCGTAATAGGTGCCCGGCAGCGGTTGCTCGATGAAAAAGGCGCGGACGCCCTGGGCAATGGCGAAGGCTAGGCGCTTGCGGTGCCGGGGATCGGACAGCTTGCGCTCTTCTTCGGGATTGGTGATGAATCCGGTTTCCACCAACATCGAGGGCACATCCGGCGAACGCAGCACCACGAAGTTGGCGTACTCGACTTCTTTTTTGTGGGCTTTACCAAGCTCCTTGAGCGAACGCAGAACATTGGCAGCCGCATCTTCGCTCATGCGCATGGTGGCGCTCTGCGAAAGATCCAGCAGCACGGCGGACAGGTTGCGGTCCTTGTCATCAAGACTGACGCCGCCGACCAGATCAGCGGCATTTTCCTTATCCGCCAGCCAGCGTGCCGCCTGGGAAGAAGCGCCCTTGGTCGACAATACGAATACCGACGAGCCGCTGGCGGCATTATTGAGTGCGGCATCGGCATGGATGGAAACGAACAGATCGGCCTGCGCACGGCGTGCGCGCTGATAGCGCTCCTGCAATTGCACTAAAGTATCGTCATCCCGGATCAGGACGGCGCGCATACCCGGATCGGCATTGATGGTCGCCGCCAGCTCCTTGGCCACGCGCAGCGTAATGTCCTTCTCGCGGGTTCCGTTCGGCCCGAGAGCACCGGGATCCTTGCCACCGTGCCCCGCATCGATTGCGATGACCAGCTTGCGGGCCGAGGCGCCCAGCACATCACTCACCGTCTTACCCTTCCGGGGCAGGACTTTGGATTGTGCCGGGGTCGGGTTCAGTGTCGGCTTGATGTTCGGCAACGGCGGCGAGGTTTTATTGGAAGCCGGCTGCACCGTGGTACGCGGCTTGTCGCCTCGGCTGTCGATATCGATCTGTACGATTTCATCGTCCATGAGCGCATAGCCAACGTTGCTGCGGCCGGGCACACCCTGGCTTGGCGTCACCGTTTTGGCCGGCACCTGGACCGGTGGAGCGATGGCTTTGGCCGGCGGTTCGCTTTTCACCACATCCGGCGCGTGCGCTGATGGACTGGTTTCAGGCGCCGGAGGCGCATTGGCCATTGGTAATGCCGTGGGTGGCCCTGCCGGAATCATTTCAAGAATCAGGCGCGGTTTTGCGCCGGTAAGATCGACGCGGTCCTTGAGCTGGGCGCCCTGGGCAAGATCGAACACTACGCGCAGACCAGTCGGTGTTTTTCCCTGCCGAACAGCCAACACCACGCCGTTGGCTGCCGGCAGCTTGAACTGCGGCGCGAACTCGGCACCTTCGATATCAAGTACCGCGCGGTCCGGCGTTTTCAGCAGGAAGACCTTATAAGCACTCTGCTGGCTGACTTCAACGAAAGCACGGGTCGCGGTATCGTCCTGCAGCAGGAGGATTTGTGACACCTGGGTGGCGGAGGCTGCGGAAGCGAGTCCGGCACATGCCAACACGACCAAGCCCAGGATTCTGTTCAGGGAAATACGCATACTGGAATTGAAGCACTGCAACCGAGTTTAATCAAGATTTGATTATACACAGCCACGCCGTGGTTTAACTGCCATTCAAACCGCTGCGTCGGCGGAAGGCGACTGCCCGAAGGCGCGTAGCCATGTAACGCCGCGCGGTGTGATTGCCCGCATCTGCATTTCCCGCCCGTTGCCAGCGAATGCGAGCGCAACAATCACATCTGCGGCTGGAAGCCGCGCTGCCCCGCGCTGGGGCCATTCGACTAGCATGACCCGCAGGCGCTCAAGGACTGCATCCAAGGCCAAATAATCCAATTCATCCGGATCGGCGATACGGTAAAGATCCATGTGGACGGCATCGCGTCCGTCCTGAAGCGCGTAGGTTTCAATCAAGGTATAGGTCGGGCTTTTGATCGAACCGCTGACGCCCAGAGCCTTGAGAAAGCCCCTTGCAAATACGGACTTTCCTGCACCGAGCTCGCCTTCGAGATACACCACAGCCGCATCGGGGCAGCAGGCCGCCAGCCTTTCGGCAACGGCTGCCGTGGTTTCAGGCGTCGCGCTGTGCAGGAGAATGGCGTCAGAGTCCGGGCTGGTCATGCAGGCATTATACTGAGCCGATGGATTCCTCGGCATTGCTGGATAAAATCAGGGCACACAGCCGGATGCTCGGATTCACCGGCTTGGGCATCGCTAACGCGGATTTGGACGCGGATCAGGCCCATCTGCAGGACTGGCTGGCCAAAGGCCAGCACGGCCAAATGCACTATATGGCGCGCCATGGCGAGATGCGCGCACGCCCTGAACTGCTGCAGCCCGGGACGCTTTCGGTGATTTCGGTGCGCATGGATTACGGCACCGACCCCGAACAAGCATGGGCGACGCTGGCCGCCTCCGATAAAGCCTACGTGGCCCGCTATGCCCTCGGCCGTGATTACCACAAATTGATGCGCCATCGTCTGAAACGGCTGGCACAGTTCATCGAATCCGAAATCGGCCGCTTCGGCTACCGGGTTCTGGTCGATTCGGCGCCGTCGCTGGAGCGGGCGCTGGCCCGGAATGCGGGACTGGGCTGGATCGGCAAACATACCTGCCTGATCGACAAGGACGAGGGATCCTGGTTTTTCCTCGGTGAAATCTATACCGACCTCACGTTGCCGGGAACGGCATTGACGCCGCAGGGACAATGCGGAACCTGCACGCGCTGCATCGACATCTGCCCGACCGGCGCCATCATCGCGCCGAACCGGTTGGATGCCCGCCGTTGCATCAGCTATCTGACCATCGAGCATCAGGGCAGCATTCCCGAGGAATTCCGCGAAGCCATCGGCAACCGCATCTTCGGCTGCGATGACTGTCAACTGGTCTGTCCCTGGAATAAATTCGCCAAAGTCCATGCCGAGCCCGATTTCGCGGCCCGGAACCGTCTGGATGAGACCAGTCTGCTGGAGTTGTTCGCATGGTCCGAAACCGAATTCCTGCAACGCACCGAAGGTTCGGCTATACGCCGTACCGGTTACATCAACTGGCTGCGCAATCTGGCGGTCGCGTTGGGCAATGCCGAACCGACTCCGGCGCACCGAGAGGCGCTGCGCGGGAAATGCAGCCACGACGATGCCATCGTGCGTGAACACGCGGAATGGGCATTGCAGCGGCTGGAAATGAAACTCAGCTCCGGCGCATGACGCCGATCAGCTCCCGGGTCACCGGATCGACCCCCGACAGATCGGTCTGCTCGCCTTCGACATAAGGCATCAATCCGGTGGCGATGTTTTTACCGAGCTCAACCCCCCATTGATCGAAGGCGTTGATGCTCCAGATCTGAGACTGCACGAATACGCTGTGCTCATAAAGAGCCAGCAACATGCCGAGCGCATAAGGGGTAAGCTCGTCCAGCAGCATCACCGTGGAAGGCCGGTTGCCCGGATAGCGGCGCTGGGGATCGTCGCTGGGTTGGCCGTTGGCCAGTGATTCGGCCTGCGCCAGAAGATTGGCGAGAATGAAATGATGGTTGGTCGGCTGGCAGTGGCCGGACTGGATCACACCGAGAATGTCCAGCGGCACCGTGCCGATGCCCTGCTGCAGATACTGGAAAAAACTGTGCTGGCTGGGATTGCCGCTGGCCCCCATCAGCACCGGGCTGGTCGCCTGCGTACAATCCGCACCGTCGACGGTGACCGATTTGCCGAGGCTTTCCATGATCACCTGCTGCAGATGCGCCGGCAGCAGTTCCAATCGTTCATCGTAGGGAATGATGCCCTGAGTGCTGTAACCCATGGCATTGCGGTTCCAGACCGATATCAAGGCCTGCCAATAAACCAGATTGTCTTCGATCGGTACTTCCAGAAAATGCGCATCCATGGCGGCGGCGCCGCGCAGGAATTCGCGGAACACCGGCATGCCCAAACCAAGCACCACCGGAAACGCGACGGCCGACCACACCGAGAAGCGGCCACCGACCCAATCCCAGATCGGCAGGATGTTGTGCGCCGGCACATCGAAGGCTGCGGCGCGCTGGCCATTGGCGGTAATGGCGAATACCCGTTCCGAATCACCGACCCAGGCCTTGAGTGCCGCGCCGTTGATCAGCGTTTCCTGGGTACCGAAACTTTTGCTGACCAGCAGCACTGCGGTTTTTTCCGGGTTCAGCGCGCCCATGTAACGGTCCAGATACATGCCATCGGCGGAACTCAGGAAATGCACATTGAAGCCGCCATTGCCGAATTCCGTCAGTGCGTTCAGCACCAGACGCGGGCCGAGATCCGATCCGCCGATGCCGACACTGAGGATATCGGTGAAGCCCTGTGCTTTCAGCCGGACGACCAGGCCTTCCATGGTCTCCAGTGCAGCCTGCGCGGCGGCATGCGCCGCGCGCGCTTCAGGGCTCGAGCCCAAATCGCTGCGCAGGGCGGTATGCAGCACGGCACGGTCTTCGCTGCGGTTGATGCGGACTCCGTCGAACAGCGCGCGCACCTGCGTATGAATGCCGGAGTCCTTGAGGCGTCGCTGCATATCGGACAGGGCCGTGGCATCCAGATGCTGGCGTGCAAAATTGCAATACAAGGGGCCGAGCCTTCGGGCAAAAGCGGCGTTCCGCTCCGGTTCGGCGGCAATCAACGCCGCTATCGGCCGCTGCCGGCAACGCCGTGCGTGTCCTGCCAAGGCCTGCCAATCCTGTTCATTCCACATGCCATGATTCCTTATTCAGGGGATTTTGAATTCGAGATTATCGATCAGGCGCGTGCGCCCGAGAAAAGCGGCGATCAATAGGGCCTGTTGCAGCCCCTTGGCCACGCACCTGCTGTGATAAAGCATATCCGCGACCGAGACCGAAACCGTATTGGCCCCGCCCTGCACAACCATACCGAGCGAATCACCGACCAACACGGCATCGATGCCGGCCACATCCATGGCGCGCGCGAAACTGGCGTCGTAGGCCGTCAAGCTGGCGATGCGCTCTCCTGCAATCTTCATCCGACGCAGATCGGGAACGGTCCGTGCGGGCCGGCGGGGCGGATCAGCGGAGTTGGAGTACATTCGGTATTCCTTCAGCGAGGCGCCGGATGGGTTGTTCGGAAATACGGTCGAGCAGTGGCATCAATGTACCCAAGCCGGGAATGCTCAGGTCTGGGGCAATTTCCGCCAAGGGTAACAGAACGAATGCACGCTCCGCCATGCGCGGATGCGGCACCTGAAGGCGCTCGCTGTCGATAATCGCATCTGCGTACAACAGAATATCGCAGTCGAGGGGCCGTGGACCCCACCGTGGCGCCGCGCTGCGGTCGCGGCCGTGCGCGCGCTCAATGGCAAGCAATGCCTCAAGCAATGCGATGGCAGACAGGCCGGTGTCGATTTCGAGTACGGCATTGAGGTAATCCGGCTGCGCTAGCCCGCCCCAGGCTGGACTGGCGTACAGACCGGAACCGGTGATGACATGGGTCTCGGGCAAGGCCGCGATTGAAGCCGCTGCCGAACGGAACGATGTAGCGACATCGCCCAGATTGCCGCCCAATCCGATAAACGTGCGTGCGGCCAAGACGTCTCAACCGTCGTTGGTTTTCGGTTTACTGCGCCGTCGGCGGCGCTTGGGGGGCACATGGGCGCTTTCGCCGTCGCCGGATTTGCTTTGGTCGGGTATGATCTGCGCCAGCTGCTCCGGTGCCAGGGTTTGGGCCTGTTCCCAGAACTGGAGTTCCTCGGCCAGCTCGGGAATGCCTGCGGCCCGCAGTGTCAGAAAATCGAAGGCTGCACGGAAACGCGGATGTGCCAGCAGACGGAATACGCGCTTTCGGGTGCGCTGGCCGAAGCGGGTCTGCAACTGCCAGATTTCATGCATCGGCTGGGAGAACCGACGCGGAATGGCGACACGCTCGACCTGACGCAGGGTAACGCGGTCGGCGGCGCGTTGCTGGGCCACGCTCAGTTCGGCACCGGAGTTCTGCAGAATCGCCAGCTCGCGGCAATACGCCGGCCACAGCAGGCAGGCGAACAGGAACCCCGGGGCAACGGATTTATCGGCATTGACGCGGGCATCGGTCTGGCGCAGGGACTGCAGAAGCATATCGCGTAAGGCGCCAGTTCGGTTGGTCTGCAGGGCTTTGGCGGTATCGGGAAACAGGACGTCGAGCAGACCGAAACCCTCCAACAGCAGGAAACTCTTTTCGGCGCTTCCGGCAAGGAAGATTTTCAGGCATTCATCGAACAACCTTGCCGAGGATGCGCTTGCCAACAGGCCGGCCAGTTCCGGAATCGGCGCGGCAGCACTGTCGTGGATGCTGAAGTCGAGCTTGGCGGCCAAACGCACGGCCCGCAGCATCCTGACCGGATCCTCGCGGTAACGCGTCACCGGATCACCGATCAGCCGGAGAATGCGCGCCTGCACATCGGCGTAACCGCCGACGATGTCGCGCACGCTGAAATCCTCGATTGTGTAGTACAGGGCGTTGGCGGTGAAATCACGGCGGAAAGCATCTTCCTCCAGGGTGCCGTAAACATTGTCACGGATCAAATGCCCCTCTTCATGCACCTGTCGGTCGCCGACCGCCGTATCATCGTCACCGGAGGCGCGGAAGGTCGCGACCTCGATGATTTCCTGGCCGAACATGATGTGCGCCAGGCGGAAACGGCGTCCGATCAGACGGCAATTGCGGAATTGCGCGCGCACCTGCTCGGGCGTGGCATTGGTGGCCACATCGAAGTCCTTCGGGTGTCCGCCGATCAACAGGTCTCGGACGGCGCCGCCGACGATATAAGCCTCGAATCCGGCATCGCGGAGCTTGTAGAGCACCCGCAGGGCATTCGGGCTGATGTCCTTGCGCGAAACGCCGTGGTCGGCACGGTCGATGACCGTCTGATGACCGGACCCTTGGCGGTCGCTCATGGCACTCCCAAATGCAGTAAAATATTCACAAACGCAAACCCTGTGGCAGATTGGCCATTTTAAGGGTTTTCACTCCCATTAGGTGATTTATGCCATTTGTCGTGACTGAAAACTGCATCCGCTGCAAATATACCGACTGTGTCGAGGTCTGCCCGGTCGACTGTTTCCACGAGGGTCCGAATTTCCTGGTCATCGATCCGGTCGAATGCATCGACTGCACGCTGTGCGAGCCGGAATGTCCGGCCAAGGCGATTTTTCCGGAAGACGACGTTCCGGCAGGCCAGGAACATTTCGTGGCATTGAATGCGGACTTGGCCGCACAGTGGCCGGTCATCACCACCCGTAGCGAACCCCTGCCGGAAGCCGCGGAATGGGACGGAAAGACTGATAAACTGCAGTTCCTGCAGAAATGAAAACGAGCGCCGTCCGGCGCTCGTTTTCAATACACGGAGGTCGCTCAGAGTTTTTGTTTGAGCAGCGCCAGTAGCTGTCCGGAAGCGGCGCTTTCAGAACCCGCGCCATCCGGTCCAAGCGCCACGATACGCGATTTCCCGGCGTTGTTTTGTACCGAAACCAGCATGGTCTCGCCGCCGAAGGCCACTTCATAGCTGGATATGCCTTCCACTGCGCTTAGAATTTCAGCAGCCTCGATTTGCCCCAGGGCGGTACCGACGCGTTTCCAGGCCGTCGCCACATCGGTGTTGACATTGATGCTGCGGACAATCTCGGTGGAAACGGCGTTAATGCCGACCGCACTCTTGGGTGGAATCTTCAAGGCCTCGCGGTCGCTGGGCTTGCTCAGATCGGGCGGCACAACCAACGCCTTGGTCAGTTCCACGCCCTCATATTCGGATTTCTTGCTGAACAGATGCCAGCCGCATCCCGACAACAGCAATGCGGGCACCATGGCCAGAAGCGCGGGACGCGCACCGTTTTTAACGAAACCGTTCATGGGTATCCTTGCTTCAGATGGATTGTTCGATAGTTTTACATAATTCCAGCATCTTCTGTGCTTCGCCAGAATGCGATTCCGAGAGCGGCAGCAGCGGCAGACGCAGGCCATGACCGAATCCCATCAAGCGCATCAGCGCTTTGACCGGAACCGGGTTCGGTTCGACACCGAGGAAATCATAAAGGTTCCGCAAATCGGCATCCAGCACCTGCGCGCCGGCGACATTGCGGTCCTGCAACATCCGGCAGATGCGGGCGAAGGCGGCCGGTACCACATTGGAAGCCACGGAAATCACGCCCTGGGCGCCACCGGCAATGGCCCGCACGAAGGTGGGATCGTCACCGCTGAGCAGGCTGAATGCGGGCGAGGCCAAAGGGTATAGCTCTTCCCAGCGCGCCTCATCGCCGACCGCTTCTTTCAATCCGATGATGTTGCTATGGCTGCACAGACGCCCCACGGTCTGTGGCTGCAGGTCACATCCGGTGCGGCCCGGCACATTGTAGAGCACGACCGGAATACCAGCGGCATCGGCCACAGCCAAATAATGGGCATGCAATCCGGCCTGCGTCGGGCGCACATAGGGCGGAGTCACCACCAGCGCCACATCGGCCCCGCTGTCTTTGGCCAGTTTGGTCTGGCGGATGGTCTTGGCGGTCGAAGACAGACCGGTTCCGGCAAGAACCGGAATTCGGCCTGCCACGCGAATCGCCGCCAATTCAATGAGTTGACTGTATTCCTCATCACTCAGGGTCGCGGCTTCGCCGGTGGAGCCTGCCACCACAACGGCGGCGGTACCGCTGCGGATCTGCATGTCGATTTGGGCGCGCCATGCCCCGAGATCAAGCATTCCGGACTCGGTAAACGGGGTGGTCAATGCGGTAATACTGCCTTGCAACTGCACTTTCAGGCTCCTTGGAATTAAATACGGGCCGGGGCTTGCCGGACCGCCATCGAGACTCTATTCTGTGTTTAATATTCTGACACAGATTTCCGTGTCGCAGGAACGCCACTTGAACGAACACGAAACCGCTTTGCCTGCCTCTCCCGCTTCCGGCAATCATCTGCTGATCAGTGCCTACAGCATCTATCCGAACTCACCCCTGCTGATGGTTTCTCGCCGGATTTCCGAATCCGGATGCAATCTGGTCGACACGCGCCTGGCGACGGTCGGCCGCGATGTTTCGCTGGTCGCGCTGGCCACCGGCAGCTGGGACAGCATCGTCAAACTCGAATCGCTGCTCGGCAAATTCGAACGCGAGCACGACATCAAGCTGACCTTCTACCGGACCGGTCCGAAGCCAATGCAGAGCAATCTGTTGCCGTATCTGGTGGAAGTAGTCGCCGCCGACAAGCCCGGCATTCTTTTCCAGCTCGCAGATTTTTTCGACCGGCAAGGCATCACCATAGAGAACATGCAGTCCAATGGCTACCAAGCCATGCATACCGGTGCCTCCATGTTCACCGCCCAGTTGACCATCGGCATTCCCGCCAACATGCACATCGCGGCATTGCGCGATGATTTTATGGAGTTCTGCGACCATCTGAACCTCGACGCGATCATGGATCCAATGAAGTACTGACCTTTCCCCCATTAAGGAAAAATCAATGACCCGCAGCAAGCGCATCTATGTCCTCGATACCAATATCCTGATGCATGATCCAACCGCGCTGTTTAAGTTCGAAGAACACGATGTTTTCATCCCCATGATGGTCCTGGAGGAACTGGACAACGGCAAGAAAGGCCACTCTGAATCCTCACGCAACGCCCGGCAGGTCAGCCGGTTTCTGAATGAGCTGGTCGAATCGCACGGCAACCGCGACATCGCCGAGGGCATCGCTCTCGTCCAGCCCAAAAGTCTGAATCTACGCGCCGAACAAAGCATCGGCAAACTCCACTTTCAATTGAAACAGGTCGAAGCCGGCAAACGCTTCGGTACCGTGCTGCCCGACAACCTGATCCTGGGCTCCATTCTTCAGCTGAAGGAAGATAACCCCGGCGTTCCGGTGGTACTGGTCTCCAAAGACATCAATCTGCGCATCAAAGCCTCGATCTGCGGCGTCGCCGCCGAGGATTACGAAAACGACCGCGCCATCGATGATTTCAACCTGCTGTTCACCGGCGTACGCGACCTGGAGGCCGACTTCTGGGAGCGTCATCAGGGCAGCCTCCGGTCCTGGACCGACAAAGGCCGCACCTTCTACGAAATACAACGCACGCGCGGTGACGACTGGTTCATCAACCAGTTTCTGTACATGCCGGGCGAGGACGAAGTCGAAATGCGCGTCTGCCGCATGGACGGCGACAAGATCGTACTGCAGATCGTCGACGACTACCGCACACCGCAGCATCAGGTCTGGGGGGTGAATGCCCGAAACCGTGAACAGAACTTCGCGCTGAACGCCCTGATGGATCCGGAGATCGACCTGGTGACCCTGCTCGGTACCGCAGGCACCGGAAAAACCCTGCTGGCGCTGGCCGCCGGCCTGACCCAGACCATGGACAACCAGCGTTACCGTGAAATCATCATGACCCGTGCCACGGTGTCGGTCGGCGAGGACATCGGTTTCCTGCCCGGGACCGAGGAAGAGAAGATGACGCCCTGGATGGGCGCCTTGACCGACAATCTGGAGGTACTGACCAACACCCAGGAACAGAACTCCTGGGGGCGCGGCGCCACCAACGAACTGCTGGCCTCGCGCATCAAGATCCGCGCCATGAACTTCATGCGCGGCCGCACCTTCCTGAGCCGTTGGCTGATCGTAGACGAAGCCCAGAATCTGACCCCGAAGCAGATGAAAACCCTGATTACACGTGCAGGCCCGGGCACCAAGATCATCTGCATGGGCAATGTCGAGCAAATCGATACGCCCTACCTGACCGAAACGACCTCGGGCCTGACCTATGCGGTCGACCGTTTCAAGAACTGGGCGCACTCCGCGCACATCACGCTGCGCCGCGGCGAACGTTCGCGTCTGGCCGACTACGCGTCCGAGGTCTTGTAAGCCGTGGCGCGGGTAAGGTCCGTGCTCACCATCGCCGGATCCGATTCCGGCGGTGGTGCCGGCATCCAGGCCGATCTGAAAACCTTCGCCGCACATGGTCTGCACGGCCTGTCGGCGATTGCGGCCCTGACCGCCCAGAACACCCGGGGCGTGCAGGCCATCCACGTGCCGCCGCCCTCCTTTCTCAAAGCCCAGCTGGATTCGGTGTTTACGGACTTTGATGTGTGCGCGGTGAAGATCGGAATGCTGGCCAATGCACGCATCATCGACACGGTCGCCGATGCACTGGAACATTACCGCCCTAAATCCATCGTGCTCGATCCAGTCATGGTGTCCAGTTCCGGACACACCCTGCTGGAAACCCGTGCCATTCGCCGCTTGGTCCAACGCTTGCTGCCTATGGCCACGATCATTACCCCCAACATCGACGAGGCCGTGCTCTTGCTCGACCACAGCATCGACAATGACGAGCAGGCCGAAGGGGCGCTGGTCGAGCTTCTGGCCATGGGGGCAAAAGCCGTTTTATTGAAAGGCGGCCATCTTTCGGGCAAAAAAGTCATCGACCGGCTCGATACCGGTAAAGCCCTGTACGAGTTCGAGCATCCACGCTTGAAGGTTTCCGGCCACGGCACCGGATGTACGCTCGCGGCGGCCATCGCCGCGAATCTGGCGCTGAAAAAGTCCCTGTCGGACGCCTGTGAGGCAGCCGGAGACTACGTATACGCGGCACTCAAAGCAGCCTATACGCCGGGTACCAGCAAGCTTTCCGTCTTAAAACACTTCTCTGCATAATGCTTTAAAACGAATGACAAAAAACGCGCCTAAGCGCGTTTTTTTTAGTTCAGACCCTTTAGATATCAGGCCTTGATGTGCTTGATGATGGCCGCGGCGAAGGTCTGCGTGCTGCCCGAGCCACCCAAGTCCGGCGTCAGATGATCTTTGTCGTTCATGGTGTCGATGATGGCCTGCTTCAGGCGACGGCCGGCATCGACCTGTCCGATGTGCTCGAGCATCTGCACGGCGCCCAGTAGCAAAGCGCAGGGATTGGCGATGCCCTTGCCGGCGATATCCGGCGCGGAGCCGTGCACGGCTTCGAAAATCGCGCAGTCCTTGCCGATGTTGGCGCCCGGCGCCAGACCGAGGCCGCCGACCAGGCCGGCGCACAGATCGGAAATGATGTCGCCGAACAGATTGGTGGTCACGATGACGTCGAACTGCTCCGGCTTCATCACCAGCTGCATGCAGGTGTTGTCAACGATCATCTCGTTGCATTCAATCTGCGGGTATTCGGCAGCGACTTCGCGGGCCACTTTAAGGAACAGGCCGGAGGTGCTTTTCAGGATATTGGCCTTGTGTACCACGGTGATCTTCTTGCGACCGAGGTTGTTGGCCAGATCGAAGGCATAGCGGACGATGCGCTCTGAGCCCTTGCGGGTGATTTTCTGGGTCAGCAGCGCGGTTTCGCCGTCTTCGGAAACGCTCTGGCCTTCACCGATGTAAGCACCCTCGGTGTTCTCGCGCACGGTAATCAGATCGATGTTGCTGTAACGCGACTTGGTGTTCGGGAAGCTGATGGCCGGACGGACGTTGGCATACAGATCGAATTTACGGCGCAGGGCGACATTGATCGAGGAAAAGCCCTCGCCGACCGGCGTGGTGAGCGGGCTTTTCAGTGCGACTTTATGTTTGATGATCGCGGCCAGCGTGGCTTCCGGCAGCAGTTCACCGGTTTTTTCGTAGGCGCTCAGACCGGCATCCACGAAATCATACTGCAGGCCGACCTTGAGGGCATTGAGCATCTGCAAGGTTGCGTCCATGATTTCCGGACCGATGCCATCTCCTTTGATGACGGCGATTGTCTGCGACATATGCTGATTCCTGGGTGGATAGAAGTTAGCCCGCTATTATAGCGGACAAGCCCCGTCCGGAGCCGAACAGGGCCTAAACAGCCGGCAAATACAGGCCTCAGGACTCAGTCGTGCTTGTGCTCGGGAACGGCATGGATGCCCTGCCCCTCGAGCTGATCAAGGAAGTCGACACCCCGGCGCAGATGCGGAATGACGATCGATCCACCGACCACCAGCGCCACGGAGAACGCCTCGAAAAACTCGTCGCGGTTCACACCCGCCTCTTTGCATTGGGCAATATGGTAGCTGATGCAGTCATCGCAGCGCAGCACCATCGATGCCACCAGGCCCAGAAGCTCCTTGGTTTTCAGGTCGAGGGCGCCATCCTTGTAAGTCTGGGTATCGAGCGCGAAGAAGCGGCGCACCACCTGATTATCCTGGGCCAGGATGCGCTCGTTCATGCGCTGGCGGAACTCGGTAAAGGCATTGACGCGGTCTTGCTCGCTCACGGGGCTTGCTCCAGCAGAGATTGGAATTGTCCGGCACGGTCCAGCGCCACCATGTCGTCGAACCCGCCGACATGGGTGCCATTGATGAAAATCTGCGGGACCGAGGTGCGTTTGGCCCGGGCCATCATCTCGGCACGGGCATCGGCATCCTGGTCGATGCGGATTTCACGGTAATCCAGCCCGCGGGCTTTCAGGAAATTTTTGGCCGCAACGCAGTATGGGCAGACGGCGGCGCTGTAGAGGAGGATATCGGCCATGGGGTCCTTGGGATGGCGGGGAACTATGCGCTAGTATGTGAGTCCCAGTGTAAGTGAATTCAAGTGCATAACGGATGAACAAATTCCCCTTCCCCCGGAACGGACTGGCCTTGGCGGTCTTCGCGGCCCTGTGCCTTTGCGGAAGCACCGGCACGGCCCAGGAAACCGCACTGCCGGAACTGGGTTCCTCGGCCGGCGAGATGATCACTCCGGCCCAGGAAGCGCAATACGGCGCTTACACGCTGCACCAGTTGCGGCAGATGAATTATGTCCTGGATGATCCCCTGCTGGATTCCTGGCTGCAGACCATGGGCCATCGGCTCGGCGCCAATTCCGATAACCCCAGACAGCCCTACACGTTCTTCCTGCTGCGTGATCGGCAGATCAATGCATTCGCTACGCTCGGCGGCTATATCGGCACCAATGCCGGCCTGGTGCTGACTGCCAAAACCGAAGACGAAGTGGCTGGCGTACTCAGCCATGAAATTTCACATGTCACCCAGAAGCATGTCATCCGCTCGGTTGAACGCGCCAAAAAGGACCAGATACCGATCATGCTTGCGGCACTGGGCATGATCGTGGCGGCGCAATCAGCCGGCGGCTCGGGAAACTCTGCGGACAATGCCACGGCCGCCGCCATGATGAGCGCACAGGCCCTGATGATCCAGCGCCAAATCGATTACACCCGATCCAATGAGTCCGAAGCCGACCGGATCGGCATCCAGACCCTTTACCGCGCCGGTTATAACCCGGATGCGCTGGCCGATTTTTTCGCGCGCATGGAAAGTGTGACCCGCGCCAATGCCGGAGGCTACAACGCCCCGGACTACCTGCGCAGCCATCCGGTCAGCGCCACGCGCATCAGCGAGGCCCGTGACCGCGCCCACAAGATGCAGGAAAACCGCGCCAAACTGGACGGGGCCGGCGCCTCGAAGCCGAACAATCCACTGTTGCCGGAATTTGCGCAGCCGGGCGGAGCCGGAAGTGCTACGGCCAGCAGCGACTTCTCCTGGGCCAAGGAGCGGCTGCGCGTTCTGTCAGCGACAAGTCCGGGCGCCGCCATCATCGAATACCGCCGTGGCATCGACGGATTTGAAAGCAAGCCCACCGATGCCCATCAATACGGACTGGCTTTGGCTTACATCGCCAACCGTCAAGGCGGCGATGCGGACGCCCTGCTGGCCGATCTGGACCGCAAACATCCCGATCATCTCTGGATCGCCATTGCGCGTGCTCAGGCCGCGCAAGCGGCCAGAAAGCCGGTACAGGCCGAAACCCGTTTCGAGCAGCTGATTGTCAAATACCCCGAGAATCGGGCTGTCGTACTCGCCTACGCCGACTTTCTGTTGGAACTGGACAATGCCGATAAAGCGCAACGCGCCCAGGAGCTCCTGCGTCGGATCGGTGGCGACGGCGAGGACTTCGTCTATCAACGTCTTCTGGCCCGGGCTTATGAACTGTCGGGAAACACGCTGCGGGCGGCCGAGGCCTATGCTGAGGTGGCCTTCCTGAATGGACGGGTCGATGATGCCATCAGCCAGCTCACGACCCTACTGAAAAACGATAATCTGGATTATTACCAGCGCGCCAGGGTTGAGGCCCGAATTACCGAATTCATGCCCATTTCCCTGGAATTGAAGCGCCAGGGCATCAAGCCGGAACAACAGGGTGGCTAAGTCTATGACAGACTGTCATAAAGCCGTCATAATGATTGGATGTAATGCCTTAACTCCCGAGCCTAAGGTGCTGCCGTGCAAGCCCATATCCTGATTGTCGAAGACGAGCCGGCCATCCGCGACATGATCGCCTATGCCCTGCGCACACAATCCTACCAACCCATCTGCGCCCAGGATGCCAAAGAAGCCATCCAGGCGGTCTCCGAGCGCATCCCCGATTTGATATTACTGGACTGGATGCTTCCCGGCACCCCGGGCATCGAACTGGCACGGCGCTTCCGTCGTGAAAGCAATACCCGCGATGTTCCGATTATCATGCTGACCGCCAAAGGCGAGGAATCCGATCGCATTGCGGGTTTCGACAGTGGCGTCGATGATTATGTGATTAAACCCTTTTCGGCCCGTGAACTGCTGGCCCGCATCAAGGCCGTTCTGCGCCGCAGCCGTGAAAACGAGGAAGACGGCTCGATTGAAGTCGGTCCTCTGCGCCTGGATGCCAACCAACAGAAACTGCTGGTGCGTGATGAAAAGGTCCATCTTGGCCCGACGGAATACCGTCTGCTGCACTTCCTGATGAGTCACGCCAATCGGGTCTATAGCCGCAACCAATTGCTCGATTTCGTCTGGGGCGGCGGCAGTGACATCGAAGACCGGACCGTGGACGTCCATGTCCGGCGGCTTCGCAAGGTACTGGAACCGTTCCGGCTGGAATCCATGATTGAGACCGTGCGCGGCACCGGCTACCGCTTTGTCGGGCAGCCCCCTGCATCCTGAGCATGCCGAAAGCGACCCTCACCGCATTGGCATGGCGACAGTCCCTGATACTCTGGGGCTTCACCTATGTGCTTGGACTCGGCATCGGCTATGCCACAGGCAACCTCACCGGACTGCTGATCGCTTTCATATTACTCGCCAGCTTCCAGATTATCCGCAGCTACCACAAGCTCGGCCGCATACTCGACCAGCT
The DNA here is from genome assembly GCA_021299355.1 of Lysobacteraceae bacterium. Classification (GTDB taxonomy): domain Bacteria; phylum Pseudomonadota; class Gammaproteobacteria; order Xanthomonadales; family Xanthomonadaceae; genus Arenimonas. The sequence continues at coordinate 25,186 of JAJTGG010000007.1, read as the reverse complement.
GGAATCGCGGGCACTCAACCCGCAGCCGGAGGGTCAGGGTGTTTGGGCGGCGCTGGAATCGCTGATTTACAAGAAGAACCGTGAGCACCGTATCCGGATCGGTCGTCTGGTACAGATGCTCCGCGGCTACCGGCTTGCCGCCGGCGCCATGCCGGAAGGCGCGTTGGTGGTCAGTCGCGAAACGGGTTACATCGTATGGTCTAACAAGACCGCGAAGCGCATGCTCGGACTGCATCCGGGCGAGGAAGACGCCAACCTGTTCCGTCTTTTCGATGCCGATGTCAAAAACTGGTTCATTTCATCTGATTCCGAAAAGCCGCTTCTGAATGTCCTTTCACCGGGCGAGCATGATGCCTATCTCGATTTCTTCCAGCTACCCTACACGCTCGTTAACAGCCTGGTGGTCCTGCGTGATTCCACAAAGATGCGGCGCCTCGAAAAAATGCGCAGCGACTTCGTGGCCAACGTCTCGCACGAGCTGCGAACGCCGCTGACCGTCATCCATGGTTATCTGGAACTGATTGAACAACAGGAAAACCCGGAACTTCAGACCATCATCGGCGAGATGCAAAAACAATCCAACCGGATGAATCATTTGGTCGAGGACCTGCTGAATCTGTCACGACTTGAATCCGGGAACATGTTGCCAGAAGAGGCCATAAGTACGGGAGCACTCCTGCATACGTTGCAACAGGAAGCCGTCGCACTCAGCCAGGGACGCCATCAGATCAGCCTGGTTCCCGATTTCAACGGTCTGTTGATCGGGTCCCCGAAGGACATCCACAGCGCATTCTCGAACCTGGTCTCGAATGCAGTACGCTATACACCCACCGACGGCAGTATCGCCATCGGATTCCGCCGTAATGACATCAATGGTCTTGATTTCTGGGTTCAGGATACCGGTTTCGGTATTCCTGCCGATCAGATCAGCCGGCTTACCGAACGCTTTTACCGCGTTTCCACGAGCCGGTCACGCGAACTGGGCGGCACTGGACTTGGCCTTTCCATCTGTAAACACGTACTGAATCTGCATCAGGCCGAACTGCGGATCGAGAGCACGCCCGGCAAAGGCAGCCGCTTCATGTGCCGTTTCCCGCGCGAACGCGTGGCTTAACCGACCCCGCGTCATCTGCTATGCTTGTTGAAAAGGCACCGATTGAAAGCCCATGAGCGATATTAAAGATTTTTCCGATTCGGACCTGTTCCTGAACCGCGAGCTGTCGCAACTGGAGTTCAATTTCCGCGTACTTGCGCAGGCGCAGGATCCCGCGATTCCACTGCTCGAACGTCTGAAATACCTGTGCATTTCTTGCACTAACCTTGACGAGTTCTTCGAAATTCGTGCCGCCACGGTAAAAACCGCGCTTCAATACAAGGCGCCGCTGCTGCCGGACAACATGGATCCGCAGCTGGCTCTCGACAAAATCTATCTACTCTCGAACCGGCTGGTCAAGGCGCAATATGCGCTGTGGAACGACGTCCTGCGCCCCGAACTGGCGGCCGCCGGTGTGCGCATTTTGGACCGCGCGAACTGGAATGCCACCCAACGCCGCTGGCTGCACCATTATTTCAAGACCGAAGTCCTTCCGATCCTTTCACCGCTGGCGCTCGACCCTGCGCATCCATTCCCGCAGATCCTCAACAAAAGCCTGAACGTGGCGGTCGTACTGGACGGCAAAGATGCTTTCGGCCGGCGTGGCGGCATCGCCATCGTACGCGCGCCGCGTTCGCTGCCGCGGATCATCCAGCTACCGGAGTCGGTGTCCGGCGGCCGCGACGACTTCGTATTCCTCTCGGCGATGCTGAGCGAATTCGTCGGAGATCTGTTTCCGGGCATGAAGGTCAAGGGCGCCTACCAATTCCGGGTGACCCGTAACTCCGAGCTGTTCGTGGACGAAGAAGAAGTCGAGAATCTCGCGAGCGCACTCAAGGACGAACTGCATTCACGCGGGTACAACCCCGCAGTCCGATTGGAGATTGCCAAGGACTGTCCGAATCGGATCGTCCAGGTGCTCTTGGAAAACTTCAATCTGTCCGTAAATGCAGTATCGCGGATCAACGGGCCGGTCAATCTCAACCGCGTGATTCAGGTCTATGACATGGCGAAACGCGCCGACCTGAAGTTTCCGAACTTCAAGCAGGGACGCTCCACGCTCGATGAGGATGACCCGTTCGGCAGCATCCGTGGCGGGGATATTCTTCTTCATCACCCCTACCAGAGTTTCAACGACGTGCTCGACGTCCTGCAGCATGCCGCCAGCGATCCGCATGTGCTCGCCATCAAGCAGACCCTTTACCGGACCGGCAAGGACTCGAAGATCATCGAGCACCTGATTACCGCCGCGCATAACGGCAAGGATGTTTCAGTCGTGGTCGAACTGCGCGCGCGTTTCGACGAAGAAGCCAACCTGAATCTTGCCAACCGTCTGCAAGAGGCCGGCGTGCAGGTGATTTACGGCGTTGTCGGCTTCAAAACACATGCGAAAATGATGTTGATTGTCCGGCGTGAAGGCAAGACATTGCGCCGCTATGCACACCTGGGTACGGGCAATTACCATGCCGGAACCGCGAAGGTCTACACCGACATCGGCCTGCTGACCTGCCACCCCGGCATCACCCAGGACGTGCACTCGATCTTCCAGCAGCTGTCCGGATTGAGCAAGCCGATTGCACTCAAGCATCTGCTGACATCCCCGTTCACCCTGCATGCCAGCCTCCTTAAGAAAATCAAGCGTGAGGAAAAAAACGCCAGCGACGGCAAGAAAGGCCACATCATCGCAAAGATGAATGCGATCAACGAGCCGGATGTCATCAAGGCGCTTTACGCCGCATCGCAAGCCGGAGTCACCATCGAATTGATCGTGCGGGGCGCCTGTTGCCTGCGTCCGGGCGTTCCCGGACTTTCCGACAACATCACGGTACGCGCGCTGGTCGGCCGCTTCCTGGAACACAGCAGGGTTTACTGGTTCGCCAACAACGGCAAATCCGAAATCTACTGTTCCAGTGCGGACTGGCTCGAACGCAATCTGCTGCGACGCGTGGAAACCTGTTTTCCGGTCATCGAGCCTGAGCTCGCACAACGGGTGTTCACCGAAGAACTCGAATACTACCTGCGCGACAACTGCCAGTCCTGGATGCTGAATGCCGACGGCAGCTACCGGAAAGTCATTCAGGCCGAATCCGAACCGGCATTCTGCGCCCAGGCACGTCTGCTCAGTGATCTCAGCCGAAAACGATGAAAGGCAGCCGCTATAACAAGACCCTAAAGGACGGCGATCTGGTCGCCGCGGTCGACCTCGGTTCAAACAGCTTCCATATGGTGGTCGCAAGATATGTGCTTGGACAGCTGCGAATCATCGACCGTATCAAAGAGCACGTCATGCTGGCGGACGGACTCGATGCGGACAAGAATCTGAATCCGAAAGCGGCCAAGCGCGCGCTCGATTGTCTGGCAGTATTCGGCCAGCGGCTGGCGTATGTGAAACCACTCAATGTACGCGTGGTCGCGACCAATACCATCCGCACCATGGTCGATCCGGACGCATTCCTTGCCAAGGCGGAAGCCGCCATCGGGCACCGCATCGAAGTCATTGCAGGGCGCGAAGAAGCCCGGCTGATCTATCTCGGGGTTGCGCATGACAAGCCGCCGGGCAAAGGGAAACGTCTGGTCATCGACATCGGTGGCGGATCCACGGAATTCGTGCTCGGGCGCGGCTTTGAGATCCTCGAACGCGAGAGCCTGCAGATCGGCTGCATCGCCAATCTACACCGCTTCTTCCCCGCCGGAAAATGGACCGCACGCCAATGGCTGAAGGCCAAGAACCAGATAGCCGTCGATATGCAGCCGTTCGTGCGCAACTACCGAAACCATGGCTGGAAGGAAGCCTATGGCGCCTCGGGTACCATCAAGGCCCTTTCTGATATCGCCAAGAACCGCGGCATCAGCGATGGCACGCTGAACCTGAAGACCCTGCAGCTGCTGCGCCTGGAACTCATCGAATTCGGCAATATGCAGGGCATCCGCTGGCCGCAGATTTCTGTATCACGACGGCATTCAATCGCAGGCGGCCTGCTCACCCTCGAAACCGCATTCGAAGAGCTGGGCATCGAAAGCATGCAGACCAGTGATTATGCGCTGCGTGAAGGCGCACTGTTCGATATCCTGGGCCGAAACAAAGACCATGATTCGCGCCTGGATTCGGTTAAGGCGTTGCAGGAACGCTATTCGATAGATACCGAACAGGCGAAGCGGGTTGAAAATTACGCGCTCGTATTGTTCGACCAGGTCCGGAAATTCTGGGATCTCGACGCCGTGGACCGGGAAACCCTGTCCTGGGCCAGCAAACTGCATGAAATCGGACTCACTGTGGCTCATAGCCAGCATCATCACCATGGTGCCTACCTGATCGAGCATTCCGATATTTCCGGCTTTTCCAAAACCGAGCAGCAGCAGATTTCCGTTGTTATCCGGAATCAGCGCCGGAGCATCCATTTCAAAAGCCTGTTGACCTTGAACGAATCCCGTGCTATCCGTGCGCTGCGCTGTATTTTGCTTTTGCGGCTTTCCGTTCTGCTTTACCGTAGCCATTCTTCGGAAAAAATACCGAAATTCAGACTGTCCGTTGCACGCTCGAAGCTGCAGCTAGAGATTCCGGGCAAATGGCTGGCCAAACATCCCTTGACCCGATCGGATCTGGACAACGAAATTACCTACCTGAAGGCCGCGGATATCGCTCTGGCCGTGATCGAGACGTAAATGAACTATCTTCACGGCTTCCATGCCGGCAACCATGCCGATGTGCTGAAACACATGGTGCTACTGGCCTTGCTGGCACGCCTCAAGCAGAAAAACAAACCGTTCTTCATTCTCGATACGCACGCCGGGCGCGGTCAGTACCTGATCCAGGGTGAGCAGGCACGAAAGACCGATGAGGCCCGTGGCGGCATCTTCAAACTGATTGTCCTGAAAAAGCTGCCGGAAGTCCTCAATAACTACCTTAAGCAGGTGGAACGGGTCAATCCGGTCGGCAGTCTGATCAACTATCCCGGCTCACCGCTCCTGATCGCACAACAGTTGCGTGAAGGTGACCGCATGGTCTGCGTGGAAATGCAGAAGGGCGAGGCGGACGCGCTCAAACAGCTGTTTGCCCATGACGGCAAGGTCCAGGTTCAGCAAGGTAATGGCTATCAGGCCATCAAGGCCCTGCTCCCGCCGACGCCGCGCCGCGGCCTGGTTCTGATCGATCCGCCGTACGAAGCGCAGGAGCTGGAATACACGCAGATCCTGCAGAGCCTGCAGGACGGCCTCAGCCGCTGGCCGACCGGCCAGTTCGCGGTCTGGTACCCGATCAAACAACGGGCAGCGATCAAATTCTTCCTGCGCAGGGCGGCGCAACTGCCGTGCCAGACCATACTGGCGGTTGAACTGCTGGTGCGTCCGGACAACTCGCCGCTTCGGATGAACGGCAGCGGCATGCTGCTGATCAATCCACCCTACCGGATCGATGCCGACCTGCATCCGGGCATGCGGCAATTGGCCGAACTGCTTGATGATGGCGGCGCCTCGTTCACCATGAAATGGCTAAAAACCGAGAACCCCGAAGCCGCGAACTGATAAAATGGCGCGATGAGCAACGCATTGCTGCCCGAGCCAGCGCCCAATCACCTCCTCACTCCGGTACAGGCCCCGCCTAACGGCGCGGCGCTGGCTTATGCCATCCGCAGCCAGGCCATGGCCAAGCCCGGCCTGCAGGTGGTCGTGGTAGCCGACAGTTACCGGGCACAGCAACTGGAACAGGATCTGCGCGCTCTGCGGACCGCGTTGCCGATTCTTCATTTTCCGGATTGGGAAACGCTGAGCTACGACCAATTCAGCCCACATCCGGATCTGGTATCGCAACGCATCGACTGTCTGTATCGGCTGCCCAAAAGCACCCAGGGCATTCTGGTGGTTCCGGTGACCAGTCTGATGCAGCGCATCACCCCGGTGGACTGGATTGCCTCGCAGGTGCTCGACTTGTCCGTGGGCATGAAGTTCGACCTGCAGGCTGAACGGGGCCGTCTGCAGAAATTCGGCTACCGCCATGTTCCGCAGGTGATGGATGCCGGCGATTTTTCGATCCGCGGCGCGATATTGGATCTGTTTCCGGCAGGTTCGGCGCTGCCGATACGCATCGAACTGCTGGATGACGAAATTGAATCACTGCGTCTGTTCGATCCGGAATCCCAGCGCTCCGGTGAAACCCGCAGCAGCCTCAAGCTGCTTCCAGCCCGCGAATTCCCCCTCGATGCGGATGCCTGCAAACGTGCCCGGGAACAGCTGCTGGAGCGTTTCGACATCAATCCGCGGAATTGCGGACTGTATGCCGACCTCAAGGAAGGCGTGGCACCGGCGGGCATCGAATACTACCTGCCGTTGTTCTTTGCCGAGACCGCGAGCCTGATCGACTATCTTCCCGATGATTACGATTTAATGCTTGCGCCCGACGTCCTGAATGCCTCCGAGCATTTCTGGCGGCAGACGACTGAACGCTATGAACAGCGGCGGCACGATATCGAGCGTCCGTTACTGGCGCCGGCGGAGCTGTATTTCACGCCGGAAACCCTGCGTGCCCGGTTCAATCAACATCACCGTTATCAGCTGTTGAGCGCAGAAGATCCGGACCACCCAAAGGCGAGAGCCTTGGCGCTGACACCGCCTTTCGCCGGTGCGTGGCTGGATTCAGCCGGCAAACCGGGCCAAGCCCTGATGGACTTCCTGGCGGCCTATCCCGGAAAAGTGATTCTGGCGGCAGATAGTGCCGGGCGCCGGGAATCCTTGAAAACGCTGTTCAAGGATGCTGGCATCGATATCATGACGACGGGCGATTGGCAGGACGCTTTCCAGACGGCCGAGCCACACCGACTCATGCTGACCATTGCAGACCTCTCGGACGGATTCGGCGGCGTGTCCCCGCCGCTGACGGTACTGACCGAACGCCAGTTGTTTCCCGAACGGGTTAGTCAAAGCCGACGCCGGAAAAGCCAGCAGAAAGATCCCGAAGCGATCCTGCGTGATCTCAATGAAATCAGCATCGGCGCGCCGATCGTGCATGAAAACCATGGCGTCGGTCGTTACCAGGGCTTGGTCAGCCTGGAAACCGGCGGCATGCCCGGGGAATTCCTCAGTATCGAGTATGCCAAAGGCGACAAACTCTATGTTCCGGTCGCGCAACTGCACTTGGTCTCGCGTTACTCGGGCACCAGTACCGAGCACGCTCCGCTGCACAGTCTCGGCGGAGAAGCCTGGGATAGAGCCAAGCGCAAAGCGGCTGAAAAAGTCCATGACGTAGCCGCTGAATTGCTGGACATCCAAGCCAGGCGCCTTGCCCAGGAGGGATTCACGCTCGATACCGAGCGGGCACTTTATGATCGTTTCGCCGCCGGCTTCCCGTTCGAGGAAACCCCTGATCAGGAACAGGCCATCCATGCAGTTCTTTCGGATATGGCGATGCCGCACCCGATGGACCGGGTGGTCTGCGGCGATGTCGGTTTCGGGAAGACCGAGGTGGCCTTAAGAGCTGCATTCGTCGCGGCCATGGCCGGCAAGCAGGTGGCGGTGTTGGTACCGACGACCCTGCTGGCCGAGCAGCATTTCCGGAATTTCAGTGACCGCTTCGCCGATTGGCCGGTCCGCATCGAGGTGCTTTCCCGGTTCAAGAGTACGAAAGAAATCAAGCGGGCTCTCGAACATCTCGCCCTCGGAAAAATCGATGTAATCATCGGCACGCACCGCCTGCTGCAGAAGGATGTGACCTTCGAACGCCTCGGCTTGGTCATCGTCGATGAGGAGCAACGCTTCGGCGTGCGCCATAAGGAAGCATTGAAGGCCCTCAAGGCCGATGTCCACCTGCTGACGCTGACCGCCACGCCGATACCGCGTACGCTGAACATGGCGATGAGCGGCTTGCGCCAGCTGTCCATCATCGGAACACCGCCGGCGCACCGCGTCGCGGTCAAAACCTTCATTTGTCCGTGGGACCCCAATATCCTGCTCGAGGCATTCCAGCGCGAACTGGCGCGTGGCGGCCAGGTTTATTTCCTGCACAACGACATCGACACTATCGAAAAGGCCGCCCGCGATCTCGAGACGATGCTGCCGGATGCCCGCATCCGCATCGCCCACGGCCAGATGCCGGAACGTCAGCTGGAAAAAGTCATGCTGGATTTCCACAAACAGCGTTTCAACATCCTGGTTTCGACCACGATCATCGAGTCCGGCATCGATATTCCCAGCGCCAACACCATCATCATCAACCGGGCCGACCGTTTCGGGCTGGCCCAACTTCATCAGTTGCGCGGCCGCGTCGGACGATCCCATCACCGGGCCTATGCTTATCTGATTGTTCCGGACCTCAAACGCATCACCGCTGATGCACGGAAGCGTCTGGATGCACTGGCCTCGCTGGAGGAATTGGGTGCCGGCTTCACTCTGTCCACCCATGATCTGGAAATCCGCGGTGCCGGCGAGCTGCTGGGCGAAGGCCAGTCCGGGCAGATCACCGAAATCGGATTCGCGCTGTATGCCCAGTATCTGGAGCGCGCCGTGGCCTCAATCAAGGACGGCAAAATTCCCGACGTGCTGGCACCGGCACCGGCCAGCGCCCAGGTCAACCTGCACAGTCCCGCACTTCTGCCGGAAAGCATGATCGATGACGTGCACACCCGGCTGATGCTTTACAAACGCATCGCCTCGGCAAAATCACCGGCGGATCTGCGTGAGCTGCAGATCGAAATCATCGATCGGTTCGGCTTGCTGCCGCCGGCGGCAGAGCACCTGTTCGCCTGCGCTGATCTGCGCCTGATGGCCGAGCAGATCGGCATCCAGCGCATCGATTTGCACGACAATGGCGGCTATCTGGCATTCACCGCCAAACCGACGATTGATCCAATGACAGTCATCCAGCTGATTCAACGCAATCCTAAGACCTATGCGATGCAGGGATCGGACCGGCTGAAAATTACCAACAAAACCGAAGACGGCGTCCAGCGGGCAATGTTCCTAAGGGCGCTGCTGGCACAACTTGGAGCATGCTAATGACCTCATGGCGGAACGGACCTGAACAAATGCCCGGTCCATTCATCAGTAATGGCATTCGAGTAGATTTATTTCTTTGTCAATTTCCAGCAGCGGTGGATTTTCGGATTGCGCTCGAAATCCGGATCAATCGTATCCGCTGAAATGTCTTCGACCGCAGCGAAGACCGACACTGCGGCGGCATCCATCTTGAACTTGCGGAAATTGTTCGAGAAATAGCAGGTGCCGTCATCGGCAACGACTGCCATGATTTTCTTCAGCAGGGCGACATGGTCTTTCTGGACGTCGAAATCCGCGGCACTGGCTGAATTCGAGAACGTCGGCGGATCGCAGAAAACCAGATCGAATTTTTGCCGGCAGTTGCCGAGCCATTCCGCCACGTCGGCTTTGACCAGCTGATGGCTGCCGCCTTGGATGTCATTCAACTCGAAATTGGCTTCGGCCCAGTCCAGATAGGTCGCCGACAGGTCCACTGAGGTCGAAGCCACGGCTCCGCCTGCAATGGCATGCACGCTGGCCGTTCCGGTATAGCAGAACAGGTTCAGGAATCGTTTCCCCCGGGCCTCAGCGGCCAATCGCATCCGTAACGGTCGGTGATCGAGGAACAGGCCGGTATCCAGATAATCGAAAAGATTGACCCAGAGCTTCACCTGCCCTTCCCTGACCGGGATGAAATCATGGGTATCATCCATGCGGCCATACTTGCTGCCACCCTTGCCCCGTCGGCGCGTCTTCACCGAGACCTGGGCTCGCGGCAGCGCGAATACCGAATCCACGGCCTGGAGCAATTCGCCGAAGCGGCGACGGGTGCTTTCTTCGGGAATTTCGGCCGGAGCTTCGTATTCCTGGACATGCAGGAAAAGCCGGCCATCGCCATCCTCTTCGGGGTAGAGATCGATGGCGGCCGCGTATTCGGGCAGATCCGCGTCATACACGCGGTAACAGGAAACCTTATCCTGCTTCGCCCATTTGCCGAATTTCTTCAGGTTCTTCTGCAGCCGATTGGCCACCATCAGGGCACCGTCTGCCAGCAGCTTGGGACCTTCGCGTTCCGGACGTGGACTGAATACCGGATCGCAGAGCAGAAGCGTACACGGCAACGCGCCATTATGGAATTCGTATTTTTTCTTGGCACGCAGGCCGGTGGCATACGCCAGCTCGTCGTTACCGCACAGCAGGACGGCCCGCCATTGCGGAACTTGGGCGCTCAGCGCATCGCCGGTCTCGCGATACAGGGCTTTATCGGCCTGCAGACGCTGGTTATACGGCATGTTGCAGACCACCAGACCTGAAGCCTGGGCCGGTGCTTTCAATTGCGAAACCGATTGCCGTTCAAAGCGGATCAGTTCGGCCAGTCCGGCCCGGTCGCAGTTGGCCACGGCCTTGCGCAGCACGTCTGCCTGTGTGTCGTACCCGGTGAACACCGGTTTCAAGGCGGCGCGTCCGGCATCGGCGCGCTGGCGCGCTTGGGCGCACAGTGCCTGCCAAGCTACGCCATCGAATCCGAGCCACTGCGTCGGCAGAGCATCACCATGCCGATGCAGTCCGGGAGCTTCATCGGCAGCCATCAAGGCCGCTTCAATGAGCAACGTGCCGCTGCCGCACATCGGATCCAGCAGCCCGCCGCCTTCCTGGTAAACCTGCGGCCATTTGCCGCGGTAGAGCATGGCTGCGGCGAGATTTTCCTTGATCGGCGCCTCGCCCTGGTCCTGCCGCCAGCCGCGTTTGTGCAAAGAGCCGCCGCCCAGATCTATCGCGATATCGGCCTTGTCCTTGCGCACATGCACATTGATGCGGACATCGGGATGTTCAACGTCGACATCGGGACGCGTGCCGGTCTGGGCGCGGAGCCGATCGACGATGGCATCCTTGCTGCGCTGGGCCGCGTAACGCTCGTGGGTCAGTGTCTGGCTGGAAATGCGGGCATCGATGGCGAAGGTCGCACCCGGACCGATGTGTTTGGCCCAATCGATGGCATGCACACCCTGATACAGGTCCTGTTCGTTCTGGCAATCGAAATGGGCAATCGGCCACAGCACCCGGGAAGCCAGACGGGAATGCATGACCAGTGCAAGCGCATCACTCAGATTGCCTTCGGCATTGACCCCGGCCATCGTGGCGGTCGCCTTGACACCCATGGCGGCGGCCTCGTCGACCAGCAGATACTCCAGGCCTTTGGCACAGGACAGGAAGAATTTCACGACAGACTGCCAAGGAACAGGGCGAATTGCTGGGCACAGAAGTCGACATGCGCACCCAGCCGGTGATCGTCATTGACCAGACAAATGCGGGCCTGATGGTGCTTGGCCCACTGGGCGACATCATCGGCGGGGATCAGTTCATCATGCCAGCCGTGCACGATCGAAAGCGGCACGGCGGCGGTCTGCAGACGCATTTCATAGCCTTCCAGACTGATTGGCGGCGCCATCAGGAACAGGCCGCGGACCGGCATGCGCAGCGAAACCTGAGCGGAGATGAAGGCTCCCATGCTGGACCCGGCCAGAACGACCGGGCCGTTGATGGCGGCGGCGACATCTTGCAGACGTGCGATCCGGGACGGGACATCGCCCAAAGGCGGCATGACAGCGTCCAGATCCCGGTAATCCGGACGCTCGCAGCTCCAGCCTAGCAAGTCGCAGGCCTGCGCCAATGCCGTGGCCTTGGTGGCATCGGGCCCGCTGTTGAGACCGTGCGAAATGATGACGTGTCCGCTCATGCAGATGTTCCCGGTAATGCCCGGATGCTGAAAGCGGCGGGCCGGCGATGGTATTATGGCGCCATTATGAATGATTTAAGCCCCGCATGGCCAATCCGTGAACACCGGCTGCCTTACCAGTCGAAGCTGGAGGTTCGGGAAATCGGTCAAATCGACCTAGTGGTCATGCACTGCACCGAACTGCCGGATATGGTCATGGCCCGCGAATACGGTGAACGCGTTCTTTACCCGGCCGGCACCGGCAACAGCGGGCACTATTACATCGACCGCGATGGCAGCGTGCATTGCTATGTCGGTCCGGAATTCGTCGCGCATCATACCCGCGGCTACAATCCGCGCGCCATCGGCATCGAACTGGTCAACACAGGGCGTTATCCGGATTGGTATCATAGCGGCCGCCAGAGCATGGACGAAGCCTATACGGAGGCGCAGATCGCCGCGACATCAGCCCTGCTCCGGCAATTGCATGCGGCACTACCCAATCTGCGACTGATTGCCGGTCACGAAGACCTCGACACGGCCATGGTCGAAGCCAGCGATGACCCCGAAATCCGAGTCTACCGCAAACGCGACCCCGGTCCGCATTTTCCCTGGCCGCGTATTCTCACTGAAACCGGGCTGACCCGCCTTCAACCGGAAACCGCCGCATGAGCGCACCCGTCGTCAACGAGCTGATTGATCTTCTGACCCTCGATCGTCTGGAGGAAAACCTTTTCCGTGGCCAGAGCCGTGATATCGGAACCAAATACGTATTCGGAGGACAGGTCCTCGGACAATCGCTCAGCGCCGCCCAGCAGACGGTGGATGATGCCCGCACCGTGCATTCACTGCATGCCTACTTCCTGCGCGCCGGAGACATCGAGGCGCCCATCGTGTTCGATGTCGACCGTTCGCGTGATGGCCACAGTTTTTCGGTTCGCCGCGTAACAGCCATCCAGCACGGCAAACCGATTCTGGTGTTTGCGGCCTCGTTCCAGAAACAGGAACCCGGCGTCGAGCACCAGTTCCATATTCCGGAAGTGCCGCAGCCCGAAGACGTGCCGCCGCAGACGCCACCAAGCCCGGAGGTTATGGCCGGACTTTCAGCGAAAATGCAGCGTTGGCTTTCGCGCATGGGGCCGTTTGAAATGCGCCCGGTGTATCCGCGCGATGAACTCAACCCCAGCAAGCGCCCGCCTTACCAGCAGGTCTGGTTCCGGCTGATGGGCAACATCGGCGATGACGCGAACATGCATCGCGCCATGCTGGCCTATGCGTCCGATTTTTATCTGCTCGGTACCAGCACCTTCCCGAGCGGAATCAGCTACTACCAGCACAATGTACAGATGGCTTCGCTGGATCATGCGCTCTGGTTCCATCGGCCGTTCCGCATCGATGACTGGCTGCTGTATTCCCTCGACAGCCCGTCCGCCAGTGGCGCGCGTGGTCTTGCGCGCGGCAGCATCTACACCCGTGATGGCCTATTGGTCGCCTCCGTAGCCCAAGAGGGACTTATCCGGGTCACCGATGGCACGCCGGAGAAACCGGGATGAGGATGATGTTCAGTTCGGCCCGCCTCGAAAACGTCGAACATGTCCGTGCCCTTTTCGAGGAGGCCGGCATCGCCACAAAGATCGTCGGCGGCCGCAGCTACAAAACCTACTCGCGCCGGGGCTTCAGCTATAACGAACGTCAGGCCACGCTGGATGATCCCCAGCCGCAGCTCTGGGTCTTGCGTGCCGATGATTACCGGCGTGCCCGGGAGATACTTCTGGAAAATGGTTTGTTGGATACCACCCTGGAATCCTATGTTCCGCAAAGCTACCGTCAAGCTCGGAAATCCGCACCGGCACCGGCGAATCGGCTCAATAAAGCCCGGATGGCGCTACTGGTGGTCGTCATTGGCCTGATGGTGATTCAGGGAATTCGGCTGATCAACCAGAGTTAGCCTTCAACGGCGGCGCTTCAGCAGAACGCCCAACAACCCGGCAATCAACAGCAGTGCGGCGAAAGCTGCATAGGGGCTGTAATACCAGGGGTCGGACGGAGTGGCAGCTGCAGGTGCGGCAACCGAAGCGGAATTGGCCGGCTGCCCGCCCTTTTCCAATTGCTGCATGCGCTCCGTGAGCTGTTTGATCTGGGAGTTCTGCAACTCGATGAGTCGCTTGCTCTCCGTCTGCAGCTTGGCGGCTTCATCCAGTTGATTCCGGAGATTGGCGATTTCGACCTGACGCGCGGCGATTTCTTCCTGGGTCAGGGTATTTTCGGCACGGAGCTCCATGCCTTGTCCGGATTTACTGGCGCCGGACTGACTGCCTGCATTGTTCATGGTACCTACCGTGGGCACGATTTTGAGTCGCCCTTGATTGTTTGCCGCAGCCTTGCCCGGACTGTTTGCTGCCGACGCTGTGGATTGGCGGCTGAGACGATTGGCCGCATCAAGTACGGGTGCTGGCTGGGCTTGGACTTTGCGGGCCCACTGCCCTGCAAGCAGTCCGGCACTGTCATCCGGCAATAATGCACGCACCTGATTCTCATCGGGAAGACGCAAGATACTGCCGCGTTTCAGACGATTGGCATCGCCCTGAATGAAGGCCTCCGGATTGGCTCTCTGGATGGCAACCATCATCTGATTAAGACTTACCGCAGATGTATGCGTTTGCCTGTGTGTGATGGCGATGGTGTAAAGGCTTTCGCCGTTCTGGACTTCCCGCTGATTGTCCGGCGTGGCTCGAATACTCGCGGCGGATGTCACGGACCGAACCTGTGTTGGCATTGCCGGTACCGGCTTCGGGGCTGCGGGCTCCGGAGCTTTGGCGGATGGTGCTGCCTGCGGCTTCAGCGCGACAGTCTGAGGTGTCTCGGAACCGGTCGGGATGGACGGTGTACGCGAAACTGGTGCTGCAACGACCGGCGTCAGCGCCACCGTGGGGGCGTCTATGGTCTGCACAGCTGTCTTGGAGATGAAAGGTGGATCGACCAACGCAGTCATCTCCTTGATCTGCCGGCCGCCATTTCGCCAGCTGGCATCAATCAGGATATTGAATACCGGCTCGTGAAAGGGGCGGCTCGTCGTCAGTTCCACATAGGGTCGGCCCGAATCATCGATGTGCAGTCGGACCTGCAAATCGGCATACAGATTGCGGTCGATTCCAATACGGCGGAATGCATCTTCGGACGCCAGCTGTACGGTGAGCGATTGGACGTCCGCATCATCGGCGTCATAGACCGGTATCCGCGCCGACAGGGGCTGACCGAGCCCGGACTTCATCTGCACCTGGCCCAGCGTGACTGCCTGAGCCGGCAGACAGGACATCCAACCCAACATCAGGAGCATTATCAGCTTGCAAGTACTACGGGTCATGCATTTCCCCAGACGACGGTCACCGTTTATTGGCCAGAAGCTCGGCAATCTGCACGGCATTGAGTGCCGCACCTTTGCGGATATTGTCGCAAACCACCCACATATTCAAGCCGTTTTCACAGGAGATATCCTCGCGGATACGCCCGACATAGACGGCATCGGTGCCGGAGGCATGCGTCACCGGTGTCGGATAACCCCCGGGCACACGGTCGTCGACCACCGTCAGCCCCGGCGATTTTTCCAGCAGTACCCGAGCCTCGGCGGCGGTGATCTTGGACCGCGTTTCAACATGCACCGCTTCCGAGTGCCCGTAGAAGACCGGAACGCGAACGGCCGTCGGATTGACCTGGATGCTTTCGTCGCCAAGGATTTTGCGGGTTTCCCAGACCAGTTTCATTTCCTCTTTGGTGTAGCCGTTGTCGAGGAAGTCATCGATGTGGGGAATCAGATTGAAGGCGATCTGCACCGGGAAACGTTTCGGGTCCGGATCCTTGAAGCTTAGGATATTGGCGGTCTGACGACCGAGTTCTTCCAGCGCGGAGCGGCCGGCGCCGGAAACCGACTGGTAAGTGGCGACATTGATGCGGCTGATGCCGACGGCGCGGTGAATGGGCGCGAGCGCGACCAGCATCTGCATGGTCGAACAGTTCGGATTGGCCACGATGCCTCGCGGAATACTGTCAAGTGTTTCCGGATTGACTTCAGACACTACCAGTGGCACATCGGCATCCATACGGAACGCGGAACTGTTGTCGATGACAATGGCACCGGCGGCAACGAATTTGGGGGCGTATTCCTTTGAAATCGAACCACCGGCCGAGAACAGCGCGAAATCAACGCCGGACGGATCGAATCCGGACAGATCCTGGACGGTGGTCTTGCGGCCGTCATACTCGATCTGTTCGCCGGCCGAGCGCTCGGAAGCCAGTAAATGTAGGGTACCGACCGGAAACCGGCGTTCCTGCAGAATGGACAGCATGGTCTGGCCCACGGCGCCTGTGGCGCCAACAACAGCAACGGTAAAAGTCTTCATAGTTCGGACATTCTACGGGGTATCGGGACTCAAAGGGGCTGGCTTGGCACCAACGGCGTCTGAGCGGGGACATCGCCGCATTGGGCGCGGTGCCGCAATGCCATATCCATGAGGCACAAGGCCATCATGGCTTCGCAGATCGGCGGCGCGCGTAGACCGACACAGGGATCATGTCGGCCGGTGGTCACCACCTCAACCGCTTTACCATCGGTATCCAAGCTGCTGCCGGGCAGACGCAGACTGGAGGTCGGTTTGAACGCGATCTGGCAGGTGATGTCTTGACCGGTACTGATGCCGCCAAGGATACCTCCTGCTTGGTTGCTCAGAAAACCGTCGGTACTGATCAGATCGCGGTGGATAGTGCCGGGTTGGCTGACTGCGGCGAATCCCGCCCCGATTTCGACCCCTTTGACGGCATTAATCGACATCATCGCCGCGGCAATTTCGGCATCAAGCTTGCCGTACACCGGCTGGCCCCAGCCGACCGGCACGCCGGTGGCGATGACGAATACGCGGGCGCCGAGTGAGTCTCCGGATTTTCGGGTGGCATCCAGCAGAGTTTCCAGTTCGCTGATCTGGGAGGCGATAGGCCAGAAAAACGGATTGCTTTCCACTACCGACCACTCCACGCTCTGCGGCATGTCGGCCTGCAGGCTGCCAATCTGGTTGATGCCGGCGTGGATTTGGATTCCATACTTATCGGCCAGCCATTTCTTGGCGATGACCCCGGCCGCGACGCGCATGGTAGTTTCACGTGCCGAAGAGCGCCCGCCCCCACGCGGATCGCGGACGCCGTATTTGTGATGATAGGTGTAATCGGCATGGCCCGGTCGGAACTGCTCGGCGATGCCGGTGTAGTCCTTCGAGCGCGCGTCGGTATTGCGGATCAGCAAGGCAATCGGGGTTCCTGTGGTCTGCCCTTCATACACGCCCGACAGGATTTCGATGTCATCCGCTTCATGGCGCTGGGAGGTATGCCGGGTCTTGCCGGTGGCGCGGCGGTCCAGATCGGTGCGGAACTCCTCGGCGCTGATGGCGATTCCCGGCGGACAACCATCAATGACGCAGCCGATGGCGGGACCGTGGCTTTCGCCGAAGGTGGTGACCGAAAACAGTTTTCCGAAGCGGTTGTCCGACACGGTCTTCCTTCAGCGCTGGGCAGCCAACTGGCTGATGCGTTCATGATGGGCGAGGATGTCGTTGCGGTCAATCGCGAAGATGCCCATCTGGCCGACTTTGAACTCGACCCAGGCAAACGGGACCTCCGGCAAAAGTTGCATCAGGTGGCGCTCGCTTTCACCGACTTCGCAGATCAGCAGGCCATGCTCGGACAGATGCGCAGGTGCATCGCGCAGGATTTTCAACGCAAAATCCAAGCCATCATCGCCGGCACGCAGACCCAGATCGGGCTCATGCGCATACTCTTTCGGCAAAGCGTCGGTTTCGTCATTGGTCACATACGGCGGGTTGGTGACGATCAGATCGTAGACCTTGCCGGATAATCCCGTGAACAGGTCGCTCTTGATCAGATGGCAGTTGTCGGCATACAGACGGACTTTGTTTTCAGCGGCCAGACTCAGCGCATCGTCGGAGATATCGACACCATCGACCCGCCACTCGGGGTTGTAATGCGCCATGGCAATGGCGATGCAGCCCGATCCGGTGCACAGATCCAATGCCGATTCCACAGGCCGTCCACCGAGCCAGGGTTCGAAACCCGATTCAATCAATTCGGCAATCGGTGAACGCGGCACCAGGGCGCGGGCATCGGATTTGAAATTCAGGCCGGCGAACCAGACCTCGCCGGTCAGATAGCAGGCCGGAATGCGCTCATCGATGCGGCGCTTGAACAAAGCCAAAACAGCCGTCTTTTCCTCGGCGGTCAAACGGGCCTGCCCGTAGGCCGGGCCGATATCATGCGGCAGATGCAGGGCATGCAGCACCAGCTGGGTGGATTCATCGAGGGCATTGTCGAAACTGTGGCCGAAAGTCAGGCCGGCCCTGCCGAATGCGCTTGCGCCGTAACGGATGAAATCGATGATGCTGGACAATTCGGCGGTCATGGTGGTTCCGGTACAATTCGGTACACGTATTATAGCCCGAGAGGCTATAATTCAGGCTGAAAACGCCTTCTCGAGCCTGCGCATGAACCGTAAAATCCTCCTGATCCTCACTGCCGCCTTGGCGGCCGGTCTTGGCTTGGCACTGTCCGTGGCCGTGTTCAAGCCGGCATTGCCGGCCAAGTCATTGCCGGTGCTGGCCACGGCCAAAGTCATTGACAGTCCCCGTGCCCTGCCCCCGTTTAAACTGCAGAGCGCCTCCGGTCCGATGACCGCCGAACAACTCAAAGGTCACTGGACCGTGGTGTTCGTCGGGTTCACCCATTGCCCGGATGTCTGCCCGACCGCACTGACCGACATGGCACGCGCTCAGGCATTGTGGGCCAAAGCCGGGCTTCCGGCCAAACCGAAGCTGCTGTTCGTATCCGTTGACCCGGAACGCGACACGCCCGAAAAAATCGCCGAATACGCCACCTATTTCCACAAAGACACCCTGACGGCCACTGCCGCTGAACCGCAATTGGCGGAATTCACCCGCGCACTCGGCCTGGTGTACATGAAGGTTCCGCAAGGCGACTCCTACACCATGGACCATTCCGCCACTATCGTCTTGCTCAATCCCAAGGCTGAGTTCGCCGGCATCATCCGGCCGCCACTCAAGCCGGAGGCCATCGGCGCGGACCTGATTGCACTGGCAAAGGCCCGTCCATGAAAATCGCCTCCCTTGCGCAATACCTTCTGCCGCACCGCCTGCTGTCGAATCTGGCGCACCGACTGGCCTACTCGAAAACCCCCTGGATCAAGCAAAATTTCATCTATACGATTCTGGCCAATTTCGATGTCAATCTGGCAGAAGCCGCCAATTCCGATCCGGACAGTTACGAAAGTTTCAATGCCTTCTTCACGCGCGCCCTGAAACCCGGCGCCCGCAGTCCGGATGCCGATCCTCGGGCCCTGATTCTGCCGGCCGATGGCAAAGTCAGCCAATGTGGAATCATCGAAAACGGGCGCATCTTCCAGGCCAAAGGCCAGGACTACAGTGCCGCCGAACTGCTGGGTGATGCAGAACTGGCAAAAGCCTACGCGAACGGCGTGTTTATGAACATTTACCTGTCACCGCGCGATTACCACCGCGTGCACATGCCCTGGACCGGTACGCTGACCGAAACCCTGCATGTTCCAGGACGCCTGTTCAGCGTGTCACCGGGAACGGTTGCCGATGTTCCCCGTCTGTTTGCCCGCAACGAGCGCCTGGTCTGCCATTTCGACACCGATTTCGGACCGATGTGTTTGGTGATGGTCGGCGCCATGCTGGTTTCCGGCGTGGAAACGGTCTGGAACGGGGTCAATATCCCGGAATACGCCGATGCGCCGAAACGGCTTGATTTCCGCGGCAAGAACATCCGCTTGGAACGCTTTGCGGAAATGGCGCGATTCAACTATGGATCGACCGTGATTTTGTTATTCCCCGAAGGGGCTGTGCAGTTGGATGAATTTGAACATCAAGCGCCGACCGTGCTCGGACGGCGCATGGGACTGCGGCTGGGCTGAGTTATGGCTTGCCGGCAACCGCTGGCGGACAGGTCAGCGGCGCCTTGTTGACCAGACGGTAATGCCTTCCGGTGATGACGATGTCCTCCATTTTCGTCGGCGCTGTGGCAATTCGACCCAAGGTCAGCGCATCATTGACTGAAGCGCAGTTTCCCGGCAAATCGACCGTGCCGGCAAGGCTCCAGCTGTCTTTTACGAGATGAAAAACCTGCAGCGAGCCGCCCTGTTCGCGCAGCAGGACCTCGACTGCACCGTCAGTATCCATATCCAGAATAAAGGCTTCGCAGGTTCTGCCGCTGTTGTGCAGGCATTCCGGATGCTGCCTGGCATTGTCCTTGATGGCTTCTTTCCAGTTCTGAGCCAGGAAACTTTTCGGTAATGTGGCGTCCGGAGTACGCACGGCGATGTTCACTGCGAGCAGTTTGGCATCCACCTTCTGCGGAGCGGCCTGCCAAATCGCATCGCGTTGAAGTGCCGCTTTCGCTTTCAGTGCAATGACAGCGGCATCTTTTCCGGATGCATTAGCAGCGAGTTCTTTCAACGCAGACGCGCCATAACGTTGTCCCTGGAAACGCAGGTATTCGTAATCGAACTTATCGGCGCCCACTTTTCCGGCCTTCAGATGCGACATCTGGCTGTTGACGCTGATCCGTGCCGGATCAAGCACCGGCGAAAAAATAGCCAGTAACAGGAAAAGCAGAATGAAGGCCGTGAAGATATTGACCGGCGCAATCCGCGACAGCCATTGCGGGCTGCGCAGCGCGGCCCAGAAATAGCCCGCTCCGCAGCACAAAGCCACCACCAGACAGAACGCGGCCACCAGACGGTCGACGGTCCAGCCGTACTGTCCAACCCGCAGACTGAGGGCATAGGCGGCAATCAGGGCCAGAGGCAGAATCAGCAGAGCCGCAATTCTCGCAGCGATGCGAATCGGCAGGGCGACTTCGTCGGTAACGCTGCCGTCCTGGAACCCGGCATTGATCAATACCGCCAAAACTGCCGATGCCGCCAACAGCAGCGCCGTCGCAGCTTTGGTGGCCCACAGCGGCTCAAGACCGGTGAACGGCAGTGCCAGCAGGAATCCACCAATGAGCAGCACTGCAATGGGGAGAATCCAAGACAGCAACACCAGAACCAGACCACGAATGCCATGCACGATGGCCGGGCGGACATCGGTGATGTGCAAGGCATAGGCAAACGCGAAGGTGGTCACCGGAATGGCGAACCAGGACTCATCCAGCACGTCCCTGAGGAAAGAGAGCTTGATCATGTCGAACAGGGCCGCGCCGAGCAGCAATACCAGCCAGATGATGCCGGTAAACACGGCCGCGAAGGCAAACTGAATCAGCAGCTTGGTTGCGCTTTCGAAATAACTCCGGTAACCGGCGATGCGGCGGCCTTCAAGAACAGCCGCACCGACCATCGTGTGTGCGATGAAAAATCCGGCGGCCGTATTCAACCAAAGTTGCGGGGAGGGAAAACGCGCATCGTCGGCGAATTTCTGGGTGTCCCAGTAAGGTGCGCCCACACCGCGCCAGATGTCGTAAAAACCGAGTAGCGCCAGAACTGCTACCGCCGGCAACAGCCAACGCAAGAGTATCCTGGCAGGAAAATGCCCAAAGGCCGATATCAGGAACACGGGCACCAGAGTCATCACTAACAGGAAGGCCGCGAACATTCCAGAATTGTCGGCGGTCCACAGCTTGTTTTCTGCCGCTTGGTAAATCAGATACAAGGCCAGCCCCTGCAATAGTCCGATCAGCAGACGGCCTCCCGCCACGGAACGGCTGACCGAGGATTTCGGAACATAGCTTTCGAGACTGCTCATGGCTGATTCCCTGATGTTTGGCGTTTAGCCGTATTTGAGCTTCATGGCCAACACCGAGCCGGCCAATACAATGGTGATGCTGTTGGCGACGATGATCGGTGTCGATCCCAGCAAAATTCCGTAAATCAACCATGCCAAGATGCCGACGGTGAATATCGCATACATGCCCAGAGAGATATCCTGGGTTTGCTTGCTGCGCCAGACCTGGATGACCTGCGGAATGAATGAAACAGTGGTCAGGGTCGCGGCGAGGAAGCCGAACAGTTCGGTGGCGCTCATGGCAGTCTCGATGGGGGCATACTGCGATTATATACCCAGAGCCTGTGGCACAATGGCCGAAATCCAGAACCGGACGCAGCATGCGTTTATTTGCCGTTATGACTCTGCTCGCCAGCCTGCCGACGGCGAATACGGTAGTAGCTGTTGACCGGATCCGTGTTGCCACATTCAATACTTCCCTGTATTCCGACCAGGCCGGCGGACTGATCCAACGCCTGCAGCGCGGCGATGCCTCGGCCCGGAAAATCGCAGCCGTCATCCAACATCAACGCCCCGACCTGCTGCTGCTCAATGAGTTCGATTACGATGCCGAAGGCCGTGCCGCCGACTTGTTCCAGAAATGCTATCTGGGCAAAGCGCAGTTCGGCCAGAAGCCCATTACCTACAAATACCGTTATTTCGCACCGGTCAATACCGGCGTACCCAGCGGTTTCGATCTGAATGGCGATGGAAAAACCGAAGGCGGCAATGACGCCTTCGGTTTCGGTAACCATCCCGGTCAATACGGCATGCTGGTGCTGTCGAAATTCCCCATCGATAAACGAGTTGTCCGGACATTCCAGAAATTCCTCTGGAAGGATATGCCGCAGGCACGGATTCCGCTGCATGCCGATGGTTCGCCGTGGTATTCGGAAGCGGCCTGGAATGCCTTCCGCCTGTCTTCGAAATCGCATTGGGATATTCCGGTCGCCACTCCGATGGGTACCCTGCACTTTCTGGCCTCGCACCCGACGCCGCCGGTGTTCGACGGCCCGGAAGACCGCAACGGCAAACGCAATGCCGATGAAATCCGGTTCTGGGGAGAGTATGTCTGGAATCGCGGCAACGATTGGATTGTCGATGATCTCGGCCTGCGCGGCGGTCTGATGGACGATGCGCGTTTCGTCATTGCCGGCGATTTGAACGCCGATTATGCCGACGGTGACGGCATTCGAGGCGCCATCACCGAACTGCTTGAAAACCCGCGCATGCTAAGAATGCTGACGCCGCGTTCCGAAGGGGCTGCACAGGCATCAGAAGCCACCGGAGGCGCCAATCTCAAGCACCGCGGTTCTCCGCGACATGACACCGGCGATTTCGGGCCAAGAGTCGGCAATCTACGTCTGGATTATGTGCTGCCCTCGCTGGGCTGGCAGGTCGTCGGCAATGGCGTTTTTTGGCCGAAAAGCGGTGAACCGGGCCACGACTGGCTGGATGCCACCGACCACCGCATGGTCTGGGTGGATCTGCGCGGCGATTAAACCAGATCCACCTTGAGTGCGGCTGCGACGCGACGGGCCTTTTCCCGCGCCCCGTCCAGTGTTTCATCACGCGCCAGTGCCACGGCCACACGCCGGGAGCCCTCGACATACGGCTTACCGAACAGACGAAGCGCCGTTCCGGTTTCAGCCAGCGCTTCGGCCACGCCACTGAACTCGGGAACGCCGGTGCCTTTGGCTAGAATCGCGACCGAGGCCGACGGACCGTAGTCGCGGATTTCGGGAATAGGCAGACCCAGAATGGCTCTGGCATGCAGGGCGAACTCGGACAGCTCCTGCGATATCAGGGTCACCAATCCAGTGTCATGCGGACGTGGCGAGACTTCGCTGAACCAGACGGCATCGCCTTTGACGAACAGCTCGACACCGAATAGGCCAAAGCCGCCCAGGTTATCGGTAATGGTTCGGGCGATATCCTGTGCCTTGGCCCACGCCGTTTCACTCATCGGCTGTGGCATCCAGCTTTCGCGATAGTCACCGTCAATCTGCAAATGACCGACCGGAGCACAGAACGAAGTTCCATCACGATGACGCATGGTGAGCAAAGTGATTTCGTAATCGAAATCAATGAAGCCCTCGACAATGCAACGGCCCATGCCGGCACGGCCGCCGGTCTGGGCTTTGTGCCAAGCAGCGTCGATGTCGGCTTCGCTTCTTACCGTGCTTTGGCCTTTTCCTGAGGAGGACATCAGCGGTTTGATGACGCAGGGAATGCCGACCGCTGGCAAGGCTGCATGGTAACCGGCTTCATCATCGACAAATCGATAAGGCGAGGTCGGCAACCCGAGAGTTTCCGCGGCCAGGCGCCGGATGCCTTCACGGTCCATGGTCAATCGGGCTGCACGCGCCGTTGGGATCACCTGCAGACCATGGTTTTGTTCCAGATCAACCAGGGTCTGGGTGTGGATGGCCTCGATTTCGGGAACCACCAGATGCGGCCGCACCCGCGCGATGAGATCTCGTAAAGCCGCGGGATCGAGCATATTCAAGGTGTGGCATTCGTGCGCGACCTGCATGGCCGGCGCATTGTCGTAGCGGTCTGCGGCAATCACCTGAACCCCGAAGCGCTGAAGTTCGATGGCGACTTCCTTGCCAAGCTCGCCGGAACCCAGAAGCAGGACACGGTAGGCGTTTTTCGCCTCAGGAGTACCGAAAACGGGCGGGGATTCGTGCATGGCAATTGTCTGCAGGTGTCGGTTTATGCCATTATACGCCTGATGAAAAGCATCGTTCTTTTGAATCCCCGCAGCCTGTTCCTAGGACTCTTTTCCGTCGGCTATCTGTTTCTGTCAGCCTGCCAGGCCACTTCGGAAGCCAACGCGCCACGCTGGTCGGATCCCGCGTTTGCAGGCATTCCGGATGCCGGCAAACTTTCCGAACTATCGGGACTGACCCGATCAAACCATACTGACAATCTATATTGGGCCATCAATGACGGCAATAATCCCGCTGAAATCATCGCGGTTGATGGCAATGTCCGCACGCTAGCCACGTTCTCTGTTCAAGGCGTTCGAAACATCGACTGGGAAGATATCGCTAATTACTCACAAAACGGAAAGCACTATCTGGCAGTTGCAGATATCGGTGACAACGGTGGCGTGCGCGATGAGCTCTTTATTCATATCTTCGAGGAACCCTCTGACGCTAAGCGCAGTGGGAATATCATTCCGATCAAAAGCATCCGCTTTCTCTGGCCCGACGGGGCGCGGGATGCGGAGTCACTTTTTGCTTCCGCAAAAAACAGAAGCTTTTATCTGATATCCAAGAAACGCGTGCCTGCGGAGCTGTTCGCGCTCCCGTTCGATGCCGCCGACGGCACCAAACCCGTTTTAGTCGCCACACTCGAAGGCATCGCCCAACCTGACGCCGACACTATGAATAAAAAAGGCGATTACGGCCGCTATCGGGCACAAATCACCGCCGCCGACCTCAGTCCGGACAACCGCACCATCGCGGTACTGAATTACCAGCAGGTCACCTTTTTTCCGATGCCGAAGAAATCCAAGGTGCGGTTGAAACCCCTTTCCACCCTCACCCTGCC
>JAJTGG010000006.1 GCA_021299355.1 Lysobacteraceae bacterium | reverse complement strand
GTCATGCCGATGCCATCCAGATAGCTGACGGCCGCGCCCAGTCCGATAAAGCCGGCGATATTGGGCGTGCCGGCTTCGAATTTGTGCGGCGGATCGTTGAAGGTGGTTTTCTCGAAACGCACTTCCCGGATCATTTCGCCGCCGCCGAAAAACGGCGGCATGCTCTGCCAGTGTTCGCGCTTGGCCCACAGCGCGCCGGTGCCGGTCGGTCCGCACAGCTTGTGGCCGGTGAAGGCGTAGAAGTCGCAGCCCAGCGCCGGAATATCGACCGGCATATGCGGCACCGCCTGCGAACCATCGATGACGGTAGTGATTCCGGCCTTGCGCGCCCACGCACAGATCTCGGCGACCGGGTTGACCGTGCCGAGCACATTGGACACATGGGTCAGCGCCAGGATTTTCACCGGCGCTTTCAGCTGCGCCTTCAGCGCCGGCAGATCGATCTCGCCGGCCGCGGTGATTTCCACCGGCGCGATGCGGGCACCGCAGCGTTCGGCGATCAGCTGCCAGGGCACGAAATTGGCATGGTGCTCCATGCGCGTGACCAGAATCACATCGCCGGGCTGCAGGCGCGGCAGCGCGAAGGAATACGCCACCAGATTCAGGGCCTGGGTGGTGCCCGAAGTCAGCACCAGATCATTGGGCTGCACCTTGACGAAGGCTGCGATGGCCTTGCGTGCACCTTCATAGGCTTCGGTGGCCTCGTTGCCGAGCTGGTGCACGGCGCGCGACACGTTGGCATTGTGCCTGCGGTAGAAATCATCAACAGCCTGGATCACTGCCTCGGGTTTCTGCGCGGTATTGGCCGAGTCCAGATACACCAGCGGCTTGCCATGCACTTCGCGGCGCAGGATCGGAAAATCATGGCGCACTGACTGCCAGTCGATGGTGCTCATGCCACACCGTCCTGCACCAGCCGCGCCGGCAGGAAGGCTTTCAGGGTTTCGCGCAGTGTTTCATCGTCGATGATTGCCAGTGCTTCGGCGTAAAAGGCGCGGGTCAGCAGCGCGAGCGCTTCGGCTTCCGGCACGCCACGGGTGCGCAGATAGAACAGCGCGGTGGCGTCGAGCTGGCCGACGGTGGCGCCGTGCGCGGCTTTGACTTCATCGGCGTGGATTTCCAGCGCCGGCTGGGTGGTGATATGGGCCTTGGTGCCGAGCAGCAGGTTTTTATTCGACAGCGCGGCATTGCTGCCGTCAGCGCCGGCATCGATGGTGATGCCGCCGTAGAAATGCACCTTGCCTTTGTCTTCGGCCAGGCCGCGCCAGAGTAGTTCGCAGGCGGTGTCCGGGGCCTGATGGCGGGCGCTCAGCCGGGCATCCAGCGTGCCGCTGCCTTCGGCCCACAGCACGCCGCCGGAGCGGGCCAGGGCGTTGCGGCCCTGCAGGGCCAGATTGAGTTCCAAGCGCTGGTAGTGGCCGCCGGTGTCGATATCCAGCCGGGTGTAGAGGGCGTCGCCGGCAATCACCGCATCGCAACGGCTGAATGCGGTATGCGCACTGCCGGCATTCTGCACCCGCAGGTGACGCAGCTGCGCATTCGGTTTCACGTGCACATGCCATAGATCATTGCTCAGGCCGTTGCCGCCGCCACGATGGTGTTCGATGACGGTCAGCCGGCTATTTTCGCGGCATTCGATTTTGTGGCGCAGGTAGCTGCTGCCGGTGTTGCCCGCGCTATGCACGAACACCAGATGCAGCGGCGCATCCAGCACCGCGCCTTCCGGCGCTTCGATCAGTAGACCGTCTTCGGCCAGCGCGGTATTGAGCGGCGCGAACGGGGCTTCGGCTTCGGCGAAGCTGCGGCCGAGCACGGCTACGGCGCGTTCGTCATCGCCACGCAGCGCCTCGGCCAGGGTGCCGATGGACAAGATTTCGGCGCCACGCGTATTGCTCAAGGCGGCATCATGGCGGCCGTCCACGAATACCAGGCGCGGGGCCGGTGGCAGGGCGGTGTCCATGCCGCTGGCTGGCAGACTGCCTGCAAAGGCTTTGCCGGCCAAGGCGCGCAGGGGCGCGTATTTCCAGCGCTCGAGTTTGTTGTGCGGAAAACCCACGCGCAGCGCCTGCGCCAATGCGTCTTCCCGCCAGGCCTGGACCTGCCGCTGGCGTGCCGGTGCCCGCGTGGCGAACAGCGCGCTCTGGCTGTCGAGGAAAGCCGACATCAGGCCGCGCCCGCCTGCACGCTGGCATAGCCGTCGCGTTCGAGCTGCAGGGCCAGTTCCGGGCCGCCGCTGGCCACGATGCGGCCTTCGCTCATCACATGCACCACGTCGGGTGTGATGTAATCGAGCAGGCGTTGGTAGTGGGTGATGATCAGGAACGCCCGTTCCGGGCTGCGCATGTGGTTGACGCCATCGGCCACCGCTTTCAGGGCGTCGATGTCCAGACCCGAATCGGTCTCGTCCAGAATCGCCAGTTTGGGTTCCAGCAGCGCCAGCTGGAAAATTTCATTGCGTTTCTTTTCGCCGCCGGAAAAGCCGGTGTTGACCGCACGGTGCAGCAGTTCGTCTTTCAGATGCAGCACCGACAGTTTCTGCCGCACCAGTTTCAGAAACGCCATGGAATCCAGTTCGGCTTCGCCGCGGGCCTTGCGCTGGGCATTGAGCGCGGTGCGCAGGAAGTAGGTGTTGTTCACGCCGGGGATTTCCACCGGGTACTGGAAGGCCAGGAAGATGCCGAGCGCGGCGCGCTGTTCCGGAGTCAGTTCGCCAAGATCGGTGCCGTTGAAGCGCACCGTGCCGGAAGTGATGTCATAGCCTTCCCGGCCGGACAGCACGTAGCCGAGCGTGGACTTGCCGGCGCCGTTCGGGCCCATGATGGCGTGCACTTGGCCCGGGACGAGGGTGAGCGTGAAGCCTTTCAGGATTTCCTTGCCGCCGACGGTGGCGTGCAGATCGATGATTTCTAACATGGGGTTCTCGTTCCAGAAAAAGGGTTAACCGACCGAGCCTTCCAGGCTCACTTCCAGCAGTTTTTTGGCTTCCACCGCGAATTCCATCGGCAGTTCCTTGAACACCTGCTTACAGAAGCCATCCACGATCATCGACACCGCGTCTTCGGCGCCGATGCCGCGCGCCCGGCAGTAGAACAGCTGGTCGTCGGAAATCTTCGAGGTGGTGGCTTCGTGCTCGAGCACGGCGCTCGGGTTCTTGACGTCGATGTAAGGGAAGGTATGCGCGCCGCAGCGTTTGCCGATCAGCAGCGAATCGCATTGGGTGTAATTGCGGGCACCTTCGGCCGAGGCCTCGACCTTGACCAGACCGCGGTAGGTGTTCTGCCCGCGCCCGGCGCTGATACCCTTGCTGATGATCTTGGATTTGCTGCCGCGCCCGATGTGGATCATCTTGGTGCCGGTATCGGCCTGCTGGCGGTGGTGGGTGAGCGCGACTGAATAGAATTCGCCGACCGAGTTCTCGCCCAGCAGCACGCAGCTCGGGTATTTCCAGGTGATGGCCGAACCGGTTTCGACCTGGGTCCAGCTGATCTTGCTGCTGGCACCGCGGCATTCGCCGCGTTTGGTGACGAAGTTGTAGATGCCGCCGACGCCGTTCTCATCGCCCGGGTACCAGTTCTGCACCGTGGAGTATTTTATTTCGGCGCGTTCCAGACAGACCAGCTCGACCACCGCCGCATGCAGCTGGTTCTCGTCGCGCATCGGCGCGGTGCAGCCTTCCAGATAGGACACGTAGGCATCGTCCTCGCACACGATCAGGGTGCGCTCGAACTGCCCGGTGTCACGGGCGTTGATGCGGAAATAGGTCGACAGTTCCATCGGACTGCGCACGCCTTTGGGAATGAACACGAAACTACCGTCGGAGAATACCGCCGAATTCAGCGCGGCGAAGTAGTTGTCGCCCGGCGGCACCACCGAGCCCAGGTATTTCTTGATCAGCTCGGGATGTTCCTTGACCGCTTCCGAGAACGAACAGAAAATGATGCCTTTCTCGGCCAGCTCTTTCTGGTAGGTAGTACCGACCGAGACCGAGTCGAACACGGCATCGACCGCCACGCCGGCCAGACGGGCGCGCTCGTGCAGGGGTACACCGAGTTTTTCGTAGGTGTCGAGCAGTTCCTGCGGAACCTCATCGAGCGAGGCGTATTTCTTTTTCGGCGCCGCGAAATAACTCACCGCCTGGAAATCGATCGGCGCGATGTCGAGCTGGGCCCATTGCGGCGGGGTCATGGTCAGCCAATGCCGGTAGGCCTTCAGGCGCCATTCGGTCAGCCATTCGGGCTCTTCTTTCTTTTTCGAAATAAAGCGCACCACGTCTTCATCCAGACCCGGCGGCAGGGTGTCGGATTCGATGTCGGTGACGAAACCGGCCTCGTAGCGACGTTCGAGCTGGCGTTCGATTTCAGTGCGTTCGGCGGCCATGCTCATGCCTTCGCCAGTTTCAGGGGAATCGATTTGCGGCTATCACGGCCGAGTTCGGCAATGCTGACGCTGCGCAGGGCATCGGCGATGACATCGTTCACTTTCTGCCATTGGCCCTGGATGCCGCAGTGCGGTTCGTGTTCGCACTGGCTGTGTTCGCCGCTGCATTCGGTCATGCCGAGCCGGCCTTCCATCGCTTCCACCACCGCGAACAGCGAGATCTGCGCCGCCGGTTGCGCCAGACGGTAACCGCCCTGGCTGCCGCGGAAGGCTTCCACCAACCCGGCGCGTGACAGCGGCTTGAGTACTTTACTCACCGTCGGCAACTCCAGCTTGGCCATTTCCGCCAGTTCGCTGGCGCTAAGCACGCGCTGCGGCGCTTTGGCCAGACAGGCCAGCAGCACGGTCGCGTAGTCGGTGAGTTTGGTGACCCGCAGCATGTCAGTACGCCACGGCCGGATTCAGCGTGTAGCGCACGGTCAGACTGGCGCTGGCCAGCACGTGTCCGGCCATCACCGCGAATGCGGATTCACCGGGAATCGGCTGGCCGTCGAAAAAGGCATCGGATGTTAGGCGCATGGCGTTCTCCAAAGTGTACCAAAATTGTACTGTATTCGGCGCCGAGAGGCAATCCGCGCTTGGCAAGGCCGGCAATCTTCGCCACAATAGCGGCTCACTCGGGAAATTCTATGTCCAGCAAATTCGAAGTCCGTCGTTCCAAAATCCATGGCAGCGGCGTATTTGCCGCGAAAAACATCAAAAAAGGCGAGTTCATCATCGAATATAAAGGTCTGCTGCGTAGCCACCAGGAAGTCGATGCCGCCTATGACGGCGAAAATGAAACCGGCCACACCTTCCTGTTCACCCTGAATGAAGACTTCGTGGTCGATGCCAATATCAAGGGCAATGAGGCCCGCTGGATCAACCACAGCTGCGATCCGAACTGTGATTCCGAACATGTCGATGCCGTAGACGGCGACAAATCCAAAGACCGGATTGAAATCAAGGCCCTCCGCGACATCAAGGCCGGTGAAGAGTTGTCCTATAACTACGGCATTCGTTTGGGCGAGCGTCACACGCCGAAGCTTAAGAAGCTCTGGGCCTGCCTGTGCGGCAGCCCGAAATGCACCGGAACCATGCTGCAGCCGAAGCGCGGGTAAGCGCTAGATCGGCTAATGCGGTCACTGCCGTCATTAGCGTTGTCATCGGCAATCAGGTTGGTCATGGCGATGACCGGGTTGCGGCCCCGTTCAAGCCAACGGCGTCCTGTTTGCACAGATTCCGGCACCCAAGCCATGGGTCATGCCTTATCATATACAAACCCGTCTTTCGATGCCGATTGCCTGCCGCCATGCCCGAATCCGCCCCTGCTTCCGATTGGATCGTGCTGAAATTCGGCGGGACCTCGGTGTCGCAGCGCCATCGCTGGGACACCATCGGGCACCTGATGCGCGAACGCGCCGACGGCGAAAACGCCAAAGTGCTGGTGGTGGTATCCGCTCTGTCCGGCGTCACCAACCAACTGCAAAGTGCCATCGACCGTGCCGACAATGACGCCTTTCTGGCCGATCTCGAACACCAGCTGCGCGAACGCCATCTGGGTTTCGCGCGCGAATTGGGCCTGAATGCCGAGGCGGTATTGGCCGAACGCCTGAATTCCCTACATGCCTTATTTGCCGATCCGCGTCGCCTGGCCCGCGCCTTCGACTGGCAGGCGGACGTGCTGGCGCAGGGCGAGTTGCTGTCTTCCACGCTGGGTGTCGCCTATCTGCAGACGCAAACCCTGCCAGTCGCCTGGCTGGATGCGCGCGACTGGCTGCACGCGGTCAGCCTGCCGAACCAAAGCGCCTGGGCCGCGCGTCTGTCGGTGTCCTGCGATTATCAGGGCGATGCCGACTGGCGCTCGCGTTTTTCCGGCAACGCTCCGTTATTGATTACCCAAGGCTTTATCGCCCGCGCCAACGATGGCGGTACCGCGATTCTCGGCCGTGGCGGCTCGGATACGTCGGCCGCGTACTTCGGGGCCCTGTTGCGTGCGCGCCGGGTCGAAATCTGGACCGATGTGCCCGGCATGTTCAGCGCCAACCCCCGCGCGGTGCCCGAGGCCCGGCTGCTCAGCCGCCTCGAGTACCAGGAGGCGCAGGAAATCGCCACCACCGGCGCCAAGGTTCTGCATCCGCGCTGCATCCATCCCTGCCGCGATCTGGGCGTACCGCTGTGGATCCGCGATACCGAACGTCCGCAGATGGCCGGGACCTGCATCAGCCGCAGTGCCGAGCCGCATCCGGGCGTCAAGGCCATCAGCACCCGCAGCGGCATCGTGCTGGTGTCGATGGAATCCATCGGCATGTGGCAGCAGGTCGGCTTCCTGGCCGATCTGTTCGCCTGCTTCAAAACGCACGGCCTGTCGGTCGACATGATTTCGACCTCGGAAACCAACGTCACCGTATCGCTGGATCCTTCCGACAATCTGGTCAACTCCAATGTGCTCGATGCGCTCTGTACCGATCTGGCCAAGGTCTGCCGGGTCAAGGTCATCACGCCCTGCAGCGCGGTCACCCTGGTCGGCCGCGGCATGCGTTCGATGCTCGACCAGCTCACCGACATCTGGGCCGAGTTCGGCCGCGAGCGCGTGCATTTGATTTCGCAGAGCTCCAACGATCTGAACCTGACCTTCGTGGTCGATGAAGACATCGCACAGGATCTGTTGCCGACCCTGCATGCGCTGCTGATCGATTCCGGCGCCATGCCGATCGCCGAGTCCGACATTTTCGGACCGAGCTGGCGCGACATCGCGCATGGCCGGGCTGCGCCGCCCGCGCACTGGTGGCAGTCGCGACGCGAGGCGCTGTGTGACATCGCCGCCGCGGGCTCTCCGGCCTATGTTTATCATCTGCCGAGTGTCCGCAAACAGGCCAATGCGCTGTGCGGTATCACTTCGCTCGAACGCCGTTTCTTCGCCATCAAGGCCAATGCCCATCCGGCGATTCTGCGCGAACTGGAAATGCGCGGTTTCGGATTCGAGTGCGTCTCGGCGGCCGAGCTGCGCCATGTCAAAGCGGTGTTTCCCGAGCTGCCGCCCGAGCGCCTGCTGTTCACGCCCAGTTTCGCCGCCCGCGCCGAGTATGCCGAGGCCCGTGAATTGGCCGAATGGATCACCGTCGACAGCCTCTATCCGCTGCAGCATTGGCCGGAATTGTTTTCCGGCCGCAAGCTGGTGCTACGCATCGATCCGGGTTACGGCCTGGGCCATCATGCCCATGTCCGTACCGGCGGCGAAGACGCCAAGTTCGGTTTGGCCCTGGCCGATCTGCCGGCCTTCCGTGCCGCTGCCGCAAAGATCAAGGCCGAGATCGCCGTGCTGCATGCGCATGTCGGCAGCGGGGTGAGTGACTGCCGTCATTGGGCGCAGCTGTTTGCGCAACTGGCGCAATTGTCCGAGGACATCGGTTCGGTCAAGGCCATCAATGTCGGCGGCGGATTGGCCGTGCCGTATTCCGACAGCGAGGCCGAGTTCGATCTGGAAGCCCTGTCGGCGACCCTTGCCGAGCATGCCGCGCAATGGCCGCAGTACGCCATCTGGCTGGAACCCGGCCGCTATCTGGTGGCGCAGGCCGGCGTGTTGCTGGCCACCGTCAGCCAGGTGGTCGATAAACTCGGCGTGCGTCGCGTCGGCCTGGATGCCGGCATGAACGCGCTGATGCGTCCGGCGCTGTATCAATCCAAACACCGCATGGCCAATCTCAGTCAGGCACCCGATGCGCCCACCCAGCGCGTGGATGTGGTCGGTCCGATCTGCGAGTCGACCGATGTGCTGGCACACGCCATCACACTGCCGAAGGCCACCGCCGAAGGCGATGTGCTGCTGATCGACACCGCCGGCGCTTACGGCTATGTGATGGCCAACCAATACAATCAGCGCGCCCTGCCGCGTGAGGTGATTCTCGATGTCTGAGTATGTGTTCAACCGCGACGCGGTGCGCCGCTTCCATTTCACCGATTGCGCCTTCGATGCCGCCACCGGCATCGCACGCCTGGACTACGCCTTCGATACCGGCGGTATGTTCTCCGAAACCATTACCTTCCCCGGCGCGCCGTTCACACTGGATGCCGCGCGTACCGCGGCCGTGCAGTCGGCGCTGCGCGCCCTGCATCTGATCGCCGGCGTCAGCTATTACAAAGCCGCTGTGCCGAAAACCATCGTGCTCGATGCCTACGCCATCGATGCCGGCACCGCCGCTTTCCTGACCGAGGTCTATGAAAACGGTCTGGGTGAATTCGCCTATCGCAACGGACTGAATCTGCGCGGCAAAATCGTCTTTCCTGCCGACGCCCCGACGCCGGCAAAAGCGCCGGCGGCTGGGCTTCCCACGCAGGCGCTGGTTGCCATCGGTGGCGGCAAGGATTCCCTGGTGTCAATCGAAGCCCTGCGCCGCGCCGGTATCGCACAGACGGTGACCTGGATCGGCTCGGCGCCGTTGATCCGCTCCTGCGCCGAACGTACTGGATTGCCGCTGCTGAATATCAGCCGGCAGTTACCGCCGGAGCTGTTCGCCATGAACAAGCAGGGCGCACTCAATGGCCACATCCCGGTCACGGCAGTCAATTCCGCCATCCTGGCTCTGGCCGCACTGCTGCACGGCGCCGACCAGGTGGTGTTCTCGAATGAACGTTCGGCCAGTTACGGCAGCCTGATCGAAGGCACCGGCGAGGTCAATCACCAATGGTCGAAAGGCTGGGATTTCGAGCGCGCGTTCGCCGCGCAGGTGCGCAGCCATATCGCCGCCGATCTGAACTACTACTCGCTGCTGCGCCCGTTCTCGGAGCTGGCGGTGGCACGCCAATTTGCCAAAACCGATTTCTACGACGCACATTTCTCCAGCTGCAACCGCAATTTCCACATCCTCGGCGAGCGTCCGGCCCAGCGTTGGTGCGGGGTCTGTCCGAAATGCCATTTCGTGTTCCTGGCACTGGCGCCGTTCATGTCCAAGCCGCGACTGATGACCATCTTCGGCCGCAATCTGCTGGATGAACCGGCGCAGATTCCCGGCTTCGATGCCCTGCTGGAATATCAGGACCACAAGCCCTTCGAGTGTGTAGGCGAGGGCCGCGAATCCCGTGCCGCCATGGCGGCGTTGGCGCAGTCGCCGAGCTGGCGCGAGGATGCCATCGTCCGGCGTTTCGCCGACGAAATCCTGCCGCAACTGGACGCTTCCGAATTGCCGATTGCTCCCTTGCTGGTGCCGGTCGAAGAACATGCCATTCCCAAAGCCCTGTGGACCGCATTGCGTGAATCCTTCGGCGCTTAAGGGCCAGTCCATCGCCATCTGGGGCTACGGCCGCGAAGGCCGCGCCGCTTTGCAGTATCTGCGCACGCGTCTGCCCGGACAGCCGCTCACCGTTTTCTGCAACGCGAGCGAAGCCGATGAAATCGCCGCGCTCGGCGATGCCGGCATCGTCTGCCGTAGCGAGCCCGGCGGCGATGATCTGGCCGCCTTCGATGTGGTGGTGAAATCACCGGGCATCAGCAAATACCGGCCGGAAGCCCTGACGGCGCAGGCCAAAGGAACGCGCTTCATCGGCGGTACCGCCCTCTGGTTCGCCGCCCATCCCGATGCGCGCACCGTGTGCGTGACCGCCACCAAAGGCAAGAGCACGGTCAGCGCGCTGATCGCGCATCTGCTGCGCAGCGCCGGCAAACGCACGGCCCTGGTCGGCAACATCGGCACGCCTTTGCTGGAAACCATGGACTGGACCGAGCAGCCGGAATTCTGGGTCATCGAGATGTCGAGCTACCAGACTTTCGAAGCGGTTCGGCCGGAAGTGGCGATGATGTTGAATTTCTACCCGGAACATCTCGACTGGCATGGCAGTCTTCAGGCCTATTTCGAGGATAAATCGGCGCTGATTACAAAATCGCAGGCCCGCCATGTGGTGCTCAACGATGAAGCGCCTCGGGTTGCGGCGCTGGCGGACGGTTTGGAAGCCGAGGTGCACTGGTTCAACACCAATGACGGCTGGCACGCCAAGGGCCACACGCTGTGCCGTGGCGATACTGCAGTTCTGGATCTGCGCGAGTTGCCGATGCCGGGCCAGCACAACGCCGGCAATGTCTGCGCGGCCTTGACCGCCATCGATGCCCTTGGTTTGGATGCGGTGGCACTTGCGCCGGCGGCAAAACACTTCCGGCCCTTGCCGCACCGGCTGCAGAGCCTGGGTGAGAAAAACGGCATCCGCTATGTCAACGATTCCATCAGCACCACGCCGTTCGCCAGCATCGCGGCGCTGGGATGCTTCACGGCGCAGCCGGTGGCGATTCTGGTCGGTGGTTACGACCGCGGTCTGGACTGGGACGCGTTCGCCGAGTATGTGGCCGTACATCCGCCGAAAGCCATCATCGCCATGGGTCAGAACGGCGCCCGCATCGCCGAGTGCCTGCGCGGTATCAATACACCCGGGTTCCATCTGTCAGAAGCCGCGGATCTGTCCGATGCCGTGCAGCAGGCGCAACAGGCTTTACCGGAAGGCGGAGTGGTGTTGTTATCGCCCGGCGCACCGAGTTTCGGCGTCTATGCCGATTATGTGGCGCGTGGCCGTCACTTCGCCGAGCTGGCCGGGTTTGACCCGAATGCCATCAGCAAAATTCCCGGATTGGGTTTGGGTTAATCCTTCTTCTTGTGTCGCACATGCGACACGACATCGAAGGCTACTCCGAACGCCACGCCCAATGCGAGCCCGAGTGCGATCTGACACTACAGCGCACCGAACGCCACACTTAGTGCTGCACCGATTCCAATTCCGGTTCCGGCTGGTATTTTAGTTTTTATCGGATTGATCTGGCACTGCCTTAATGGTTCCGCGCAACCGAATAGTCGGCCAGATCCGCCATCGCCTGTTTCCAGGGGCTGGCCGGCAGCACCTGCAAAGCCATCTTTGCCGATTCGGCATGGAAGCAGGCCTTGTCCGTGCAATAGCGCAGGCTTTCACTGCGGGTGATGGCCGAAAGGACTTCCGGCATGGCCGTCGCGTCGCCGCTGGCGATGATCAGACGCAGGCGTGCGCGCACATCGTCTTTGGCCAATCCCAGGGCATGGATGAGCGGCAGGGTGGCTTTGCCCTCGGCCAGATCATCGCCGAGATTCTTGCCCAAGGTTTCCGCATCACCGATGTAATCCAGCACATCATCGGCAATCTGGAAGGCCATGCCCAGATGCAGGCCGTAAGCATCCATGGCGGCACAGGTCGAAGCGTCGGCGCCGGCTAAATGCACGGCCAGCCCGGTAGCGGCACTGAACAGCTCAGCGGTCTTGCGCTCGATGACGTCCAGGTAAGCCGCTTCATCGGTGTCCGGATTGTGCACATGCAGCAACTGCAGGACTTCGCCCTCGGCGATGCGGTTGGTGGTGTTGGCTAGGCGCTTCTGGATGGCCATCGAATCCAGACCGACCATCAATTGGAAGGCACGCGAATACAGGAAATCGCCGACCAAAACGCTCGGGGCATTGCCCCAGAGAGCGTTGGCGGTCTTGCGCCCGCGCCGCAGGTCGGATTCATCGACGACATCGTCATGCAGCAAGGTGGCGGTATGGATGAATTCAATGATGGCGGCCAAAGCGGTGTGGTCCTGCCCGGTGTAACCGGCAGCGCGCGCGGCCACTACGGTCAGCATCGGACGCAGACGCTTGCCGCCGGCGGCGATGATGTGTTCGGAAATCTGGTTGATCAGCAGAACGTCCGAACGCAGTTCGGCCCGAATCAGGACGTCAACCGCGTCCATTTCGTCCTGGGCCAGAGTCTGGATGGATTCAATGCTCATAAATCAACTACTTAAGTTTCAGGAGTCCCGTCCGATTATAGGACTTCCGACCCGTCTAAGGGGGAAATTCGGACACCGGCAGAAATGCTTTGGGATATTGCC
Source organism: Lysobacteraceae bacterium (assembly GCA_021299355.1). GTDB lineage: Bacteria > Pseudomonadota > Gammaproteobacteria > Xanthomonadales > Xanthomonadaceae > Arenimonas. Next base: position 35,674 of record JAJTGG010000006.1, on the reverse strand, counting down.
GGTTGAAAGCTATACTTAATCTGTCTCTACACCCACTTTTGAAAGGAACCCGCCATGGCTCGTGGCATCAACAAAGTCATCCTCGTCGGCACCGTTGGCAAAGACCCGGAAGTCCGTTATTTCCAGTCCGGCGATGCCTATTGCACGCTGTCGGTGGCGACGACCGAACAATGGAAGGACAAAGCCGGCGAGAAGCAGGAAAAGACCGAATGGCACCGGGTCAAGTTCACCCGCAAGCTGGCTGAAATCGTCGGTGAATACGTGCGCAAGGGCCAGATGATCTATGTCGAAGGCAAGCTGGAAACGCAGAAGTACACCGACAAGCAGGGTATCGAACGTTACAGCACCGATGTCGTGGCCAACGAGATGCAGATGCTCGGCGGCAAGAAAGAAGGCGGCGATCGCGGCGGCAGCCGGGAAGACAGCGGCTGGTCCAGCGGCGGAGATAAATTCAGCACCCCGAAAGCTGCGGCGCGTTCGGCATCGGCAGCGGTTGCCGCGCCGACCGACAATGATCCATTCGGTGATGATGTGCCGTTCTGATTCGCGCGAATAGCACCAAAAAACCGCCCATCAGGCGGTTTTTTTTGGCATGCAATTTCTCACGCTTTCTCGCGGGTCAAGCGCGTCAACAGGGGTGACAGCACCAGCAGTGCTGCGCCGGCAATGACGCCGATCCACATCATGTCGCCGAACACATCGCCGTAAACGCCGAGCGCCTTGACTTTGTCGAAGCTGCCGTCCGGGTTGGGATCGATCGATGCCCAGGTGCCGAGGCGGCCGGCGATCATTTCGCCGAAGGCGGAAAAAAGGAACCAGGCGCCCATCATCAGTCCGACCACGCGTGGCACGGACAGGGTGGTGACTGCCGACAGGCCGATCGGTGACAGCATCATCTCGCCGATGACCATCAGCGCGTAGGCCAGCACCAGCCACCACAGACTGACCAAACCCTCCGCGCCGGGAGCGCGGCTGGCCATCATCAGCACGCCGAAGGCCAAGCCCAGAAACACCAGTGCCCAGCCGAATTTGGCCGGCAGACTCGGATTCAGGCCATAGCGGTCGAGTTTCGGCCAAAGCCAGGCAAATAGTGGGCTGAAGGCGATGACGAAAATGGCGCCGATGGAGGTGGTCTGTCCGGCTGTCCACTCCACACCGAAGGTGCGGCGGTCCATGACCCGCTCGGCGAAGGCGACCCAGCTGCCGTAGCTCTGTTCATACAGACCCCAGAACAGGGCGCTGATGACGATCAAGGTCATCAACACGATCATGCGGCCTCGTTCGGCGGCAGTGATGCCGGAGAACAGGAACTTGAAGAACCAGACGAACAGACCCAGGCCCATGACCACGGCGACCACTTCGGTCATGGTCACTTCATGGCCGCCGGCGATGGGGCCGAGGAAGCTGAAGTCGACCTTCATCTGCAGGACCTGCCAGACCACCAGCACCGAGAAGCTGCCAGCCAGATAGATCCACCATTCGCGGCTGATGCCGGCAAACCAGGGAGCCGACAAGGCGGCCGGATTCGGCGGCTCGGCTTGTCCGGCCAGATGTTTCTGGCCGAGCACGAACTGCACCAGTCCCAGCGCCATCATCACGCCGGCCAGACCGAAGCCGTAACCCCAGCCGATTTTTTCGCCGATATAGGCCACGATCAGCGAGGACAGCGCGGCACCGATGTTGATGCCCATGTAAAAAATGGTGAAGCCCGAGTCGCGGCGCGGATCATTGTCAGCATAAAGCCGGCCGACGATGGTGGAAATATTCGGTTTGAGAAAGCCCACGCCAACCGCGATCAGCGCCAGCGAGGCGTACATGATCTGAATGGCAAAGGCGTCCTGGTTGGCTTGACCGGCAATGCCCTGCGCCGGCGTGCCGGTATAGGCCATGCCCAACTGTCCGAGCACGAGCAGCATTCCGCCGAAAACCACCGCTTTGCGCATACCGAGCCAGCGGTCGGCCAAGGCGCCGCCGAGCAGCGGCAGAGCATAGGCCAGGCCGGCGTAGGTACCCAATAGCAGATAGCCGTTGTCATCGGTAAACAGGTGGTACTTGGTCAGATACAGGAACAACAGGGCCTTCATGCCGTAGAAGGAAAAACGCTCCCACATTTCCGTCATGAAACAGACGAAAAGGCCTTTGGGATGGCCGAAAATCTGGGATTGCTGGGCGAGGGCGGTGTCGGTCATGGGGCGGATCCTGACAGTGGTCAGTCGCCAGTATAGCGCCGGATGGAGTACCATAACCGGGTGTTCCTGCGAGGTTTATTGATGAAAGCGCGACTGCTCCTTCTGGCCCTTTTGGCCCCCTTTGCCGCCGTTGGCGCGGATGCCGTCAAGGCCCCGCTGACCATCCGTGATCTGGTCGCTTACGAGCGAGTTTCTTCACCGACTTTGTCGCCGAATGGCCGTTTGGCGCTGTTCGCCGTGCGGCAGACCGATCTGGCCGCCAATCGCGGCAAAACCGGACTGTGGATCGAGGATCTGTTCGCCCGGGATGCCGCCCCGCCAGTGCGTTTCACCACCGAAGGCCTGAACGTCAATTCGCCAAGTTTTTCACCCGACGGTCAGAACGTGTATTTCCTGAGCGCCAAATCCGGCAGCATGCAATTGTGGTCGCAGGCCGTGGGCAGCCAAACGGCTGTGCAGATTTCGGATCTGCCGCTCGACATCGGCTCCTACAAACTGTCCCCGGATGGCAAGCACGTTGCGTTCAGTCTGGAAGTGTTTACCGATTGTGCGGATATCGCCTGTAACAAACAGCGACTGGATGCCAAAGCGGCCAATAACGCCAGCGGCATGCTGTTCGACAAACTGTTCATCCGGCACTGGGATACCTACGCCGATGGCCGCCGCAATCAATTGTTCCTCGCCCCGTTGCAGAATGGCAAGCTCGGCGCCGCCGTGCGTCTGGCCAATGTCAATGGTGATATTCCCTCCAAACCCTTCGGTGACGCCGGTGAATATGCCTGGGCCCCGGATGGCAAGTCGCTGGTATTTTCGGTACGCATCGCCGGCAAAACCGAAGCATGGTCGACCAACTTCGATCTGTACCGCGTCATCATCGGCGACCACAACATGCATCTGGTCGATAATCTGACCGCCGCCAACAAAGCCTGGGACACCTCGCCGGTGTTCAGCCCCGATGGCAAAACCCTGTACTACCGCGCCATGAAGCGTCCGGGCTTCGAGGCCGACCGTTTCGCCATCATGGCCATGGACTTGGCCAGCGGAAAAACCCGTGAAGTCGCCCCGCGACTGGACAACTCGGCCGAGTCGCTGGCCATCAGCGCTGACGGCAAGACCCTGTTCACCACCACCCAGGACACCGGCGAAATGCCGCTGTTTGCTATCGACATCGCCAATGGCGAAGCTGCATTGGTCGCGCGCGACGGCAGCGTGCGCGAATTCGCCGTGTCCGGCAACCAGGTGCTGTTCACCCGAGACCGCCTCGATTCGCCGGCGCAGCTGTTCCTGACCGATGCCGGCGCACGCAGCGAACGTCAGGTCAGTGTCAATAACCGCGATGCCATCGCCAAGACCGCCTGGGGTGCGTTCGAGCAATTCCAATTCATCGGCTGGAACAACGAAACGGTGCACGGCTATGTGGTCAAACCGGCCAATTACGTCGAAGGCCGGAAGTACCCCATCGCTTTCCTGATCCACGGCGGTCCGCAGGGCAGCTTCGGCAATGGCTGGAGTTACCGCTGGAATCCGCAGACCTACGCCGGCCAGGGCTTCGCCGTGATCATGATCGACTTCCACGGATCCACCGGCTATGGCCAGGCCTTCACCGATTCCATTTCCGGACACTGGGGTGACCGTCCTCTGGAAGATCTGCAGAAAGGCTATGCGTATGCCCTCAAGAAATACCGCTTCCTCGATAGCAGTCGCGCCTGCGCGCTCGGCGCCAGCTATGGCGGTTACATGGTCAACTGGATCGCCGGCAACTGGCCCGAGCCCTGGAAGTGCCTGGTCAACCATGATGGCGTGTTCGACACCCGCATGATGGGCTATGCCACCGAAGAGCTGTGGTTCACCGAGTGGGAAAACGGCGGTACGCCGTTCGATGTGCCGCAGAACTACGAAAAATTCAATCCGGTCAACCATGTCGCCAAGTGGCGCGTTCCGATGCTGGTGGTGCAGGGTGAACTGGATTACCGGATTCCGCCGGAGCAGGGCATCGCCACCTTCACCGCGCTGCAGCGCAAGGGCATCGAAAGCCAGCTGCTGCTGTTTCCGGATGAAAACCACTGGGTGCTCAAACCGCAGAACAGCATTCAATGGCACGATACCGTCAATTATTGGCTGAAGCGCTGGACATCAGGAGAACAGCCGCAATGACTGCAGCTGCAGATGCGTTCAAGGGCCTGAAAGGCAACCGGAACGATTGTGGCATAACGCCTCTAGAGTGGAATTCCGACCATAGTGCCTGACCACGGCTTCTTTTATTTGACCTGAATCAAAAAGCGCCGGAACTTACAGCCAGCCGGCCTTCTTCAGCCCCCGATACAGCATGAAACAGATGATGAAAATGGTGAGCCCGACCAGCGGATAGCCCAATTGCCATTCCAGCTCAGGCATATCGGCAAAGTTCATGCCGTACCAGCTGGTGATCAGGGTCGGTGCTGCCAATAGCGCGGCCCAGCCGGCCAGGCGCTTCATGGTGTCACCTTGGCTGACCGTGACCAGCGACAGGTTGGTCGCCATGGCCGAGGACAGGGTGTCCCGCATGGTATCGATGGATTCGTTCAGGCGTATGACGTGGTCATGGACATCACGCAGATAGACCCGGACTTCTTCACGCACCAGATCGCCGTGGAACTCCAACAGCGTAGTCATGATGTCCTGCAATGGCGAGACCGCTAGCCGCAGCTTGGTCAGGTCGTTGCGGAGCCGGTACAAGCGGATGATGGTGTCTTTCTGGAAACTGGAGGACAGAATGGCTTCTTCCAGTTCGTCCAGCGCCTGTTCGTGGTCGGCGATGATCGGGAAGAAATTGTCAACAATCTGGTCGAGCACGGTATACAGGGCCATGCCGGTGCCATTGCCCAGATAATCCGGGTTTTTGGCGCAGCGCTCGCGGGCGGCGCTGAACGAGAGCGTCCCGCCATGGCGCACGGTCAGAATGAAATCAGTGCCGAGGAACAAGTGGGATTCACCGTAGACGATACCGCCGTCCAGCATCTGCGCGGTATTGACGACGATGAACAGGCTATTGCCGAAACGCTCGATTTTCGAGCGCTGGTGGGCTTTGTGGGCGTCTTCGACGGCCAACGGATGCAGGTCGAATTCCACCTGCATCTTGAACAGCAGGGTTTCATCCGGTTCGAACAGGCCGACCCAGATCAGACCGCCCTCATCGCCGAGCGCGTCAGAGATGCGGTCGAGGCTCAATTCGTGGGCATTCCCGTCGCGATCGTAGCGGGCGATGAAGCGAATCTGCTCGCTGCGGCTTTCGAGTAGGCTGGGTGCATCCATGGCACCATGATAAACAGCCTGTTCAGGACTGCAAGTTATTTCCGTACTTCGGCATGCAATGCCGTTTTGGCCACCAACCAATGCAGGGGCAGGGCCATCAAAATCCAAACCATGTTGCTTTGTCCGCCGGTGGATCCGAACTTCAGCACTACGGCGAGTACCGCCGACAAAGCCACCGCTTTGACCGCAAGCAGATAGACCTTGCGGCACCATTCCCAGCGCTTGCGACCGAAATACAAAATCAGGACAAGCCAGGCCAGCGGGCTGAACAGCAGCAGGTTTTCGTTGTTGTAGATAAAGCGGTGCTCGGTCAATGCCCAGATCAGCAGCAGTGTCGTGCCGATTAGACCGCAACTCATCCAGAATCCCAGTTGCAGCACCGTGGCGCATCGCGGCGCGCGCCGTGATAGGAGAAAGAATGCCGTTGCCAAGGCCAATCCGATGGTTGTGGCCGACAAAGTCCATGGCGGCAGTTCGGCCGGCGGTGGCGCCAGGGTGTCGCGCAGGATGGGCTGCTCGGCTAGAACCAGCGGTTCACCATTTTCCCCCTTGGCTTCGCGCAGACTCTGCTGCAGGCGCATCGGAATGAACGCGTCCTGCCAGCGGTTGAGCGGTTTGTCGCCGGCCCGGCCCATTGCCAGATCGAAGCCGAGAGCCATCCATTTCGCCGGCCAGGCCAGTCGCACGGATTCCGAGCGGTAGGTATTGCCCAGCGAGCTGGCCACCATCTGGCGTTTCAGTTGGCCTTCGAGCGCCCCATCGAGCACATCACGGACCTGGGTCGCGCAGTTGTTGGTGAAATAATCGTAGCGATACCGGGCATTTTCCGGCTTGGCCAGAAATTCAAGCCGTGTCCGGATGTTCTGTTTCTGGGTCTGATCCAAATCCAGCCATTGGATGCTGACGCCGCGCCCGGCGCGGCGGTAATAGTCCAGGTCCTGTTCCAGCGGCAATGCCGCCAAGACATAGTTCATCCGGCCTTTGACGAAATTGCCGGCGAAGCCCGATTCAGTCGGATCGAAAAAGCCGAAGTTATAGGACATCGGACGATTTCCATCATCGATGACGATGGCGTTGTGGCCGAAGCGCTCCCAGAAAATAGCGCCCGGCTGCATGGTCATGACACCGACCCGGAATTCAGCCAAGGTCTGACCGGTTAGCAAAAGGCCCAGCAGCAGCGTGCACCACCAGCGCACGGCTTTATTCCCCATGGATATTGACGATGAAGCGGTGGATCCGGCGCGAGTCGGCATGGCCGACCCGGAAATGGAAGCGGCCGAGGGTCAGCTCTTCGCCGGTTTCCGGAAGATGGCCGATGGCAGCGGCGATGTAGCCGGCAATGGTGTCATATTCATCGTCCGGAAAATCGGCGCCGAACTGCTGGTTGAATTCGGTAATCGGGGTCAGCGCGTCCACGAAGAACTGGCCGTCGGCCTGGGCCGCGATCATGACCGCCTGATTGGCATCATCGTGCTCGTCATCGATTTCTCCGACGATTTCCTCCAGCACATCTTCAATGGTGATTAGGCCGGATACCCCACCGTGCTCATCAATCACAATGGCCATATGATTGCGCGACTGACGGAACTCCTTGAGCAGCACGCTGAGCTTTTTCGATTCAGGAATCAGTACCGCCGGCCGGATCAGGCCATGGATGTTGCCGGGACCGTTATCGACCACCACGCCGCGAAGCAGGTCCTTGGCCAACAGGATGCCGACGATTTCGTCCTTGTCCTCGCCGTGCACCGGGAACCGCGAATGGCCGGACTCGACCACCTGCCGCATCAAATCGAGGAAGCTGTCGGTGGCCGAGAGCGAGACCATCTGGCCGCGCGGCACCATCACGTCGGAGACGGTCATTTCGGATACGGCCAAAGCACCTTGCAGGCGTTTCAGGGTGTCGGTATCGATCAGGCCGTGTTTGGCGGCGGAATCCAGGATCTCGCGCAGGTCGTCGAGGGATTCGGGTTCGCCCGAGAAGGCTTGGCTGAGTTTCTCCAGCCAGGAGCGTTTAGGGGGGGTATTACTGTCCGGGTCGTCTGACATGGGGGCTTGTTCGGAGCCCGACGAAGCGAGCGTTGCTCACATTCTAGCAAAAAGAGTAGAATGGGTCATGGGCTGGGCTATCTGGCGCTCCCGGTGCTATGATTCAATCAATGGGGGCAAGGCTTCGTTTACCCACTGCCAACGACCAATTAGGAGAACTTCATGAAATACAAAGGAATTGTCGTAGCTGCTTTTATGCTCGTCACAGCCTCAAATCTGGCATTCGCCAAAGATGTGAAAATCCCCGAGGGCACCAGCGTAAGCTTACAGGTCTTGGAAAAATTAACCTCGGCGACGGCCACCGAAGGCCAGCGCTTCGATTTGATTCTGGATGACGATATCCGTGTCGATGGCGAAGTGGTTGTGCCCCGTGGAGCCAAGGCAGTCGGTACCGTCATCACGGCGCGCAAGAAAGGATTCATGGGCAAAGCAGGTGAGCTCAACATCCAAATCAACTATGTATTGTTGGGTGATCAGCGCATTCCACTGCGCGCTTCACAGGGCCGTGAAGGGGAGAGCAAAGTGGGTACGACGGTTGCACTGACGGTTCTTTTTGGACCCATCGGCTTGTTGAAACGTGGCCATGACATCGAGGTCAATCCCGGTATCGTCTTGCCGGCAGTTGTTGATCAGACCACCACCGTCACGCTGTAAAATCCTGCTTCATGCTTTAAAAAACCCGCCTTCCGGGGGTTTTTTGGCGGGCGATTAAATTAGCACTACCTATTTTTAGGAGGCTATAATGGATGATCGTAATTTAATCATCGGATTTTCCAGATATGTCGATTGACTGGACGCAGTTCACTCCCGTAACAGCTCTCGCCGGCGGCGCACTGATTGGCGCCGCTACCGCCATTCTTCTGCTCTTGAATGGCCGCATCGCCGGTATCAGCGGAATAGCCGGCGGTCTTTTCCAGAAACGCAGTGATGTCGCCTGGCGATTGGCTTTTCTTGCGGGCTTGGTGGCGGCGCCGATTCTGGCGATTCCGCTGTTCGGTACCCCGGATATCCAAATCGATGCCGATATGACCACCTTGGCTGTGGCAGGGTTGGTGGTGGGTCTGGGTACCCGCTATGGCGCGGGCTGTACCAGCGGTCACGGTGTGTGTGGCCTATCCCGGTTTTCGGTCCGATCCCTTGTGGCCACGGCGATGTTCATGTTGACCGGTTTTCTGACGGTGTATGTCGTGCGTCATGTCTGGGGGGCTTGAGATGGCGGGTCGGAAATCGCACATCGTGACGTTGCTGTCGGCAGGCTGCGCAGGCTTGCTGTTCGGTTTCGGCCTGTTGCTTGGCGGCATGGCCAATCCGGAAAAAGTCCTTGGTTTTCTCGACATTGCCGGATTATGGGATCCTTCGCTGGCGCTGGTGATGGCGGGTGCCCTCGCGATCGGTGCGCCGGCTTATGCCCTCGCCAGTTTCAGGGGCAGGAGCTTTTTGGAGCTTCCGATTGATAAGCCGACCAAGCAAACCCTGGACAAGCGACTTGTACTCGGTAGCGCAAGCTTCGGCATCGGCTGGGGTTTGGCCGGTATTTGTCCGGGGCCGGCTTTCGTGCTGCTCGGTTCCGGCAGCTCCAAGGGCATGGTCTTTTTCGCCTTCATGCTGCTTGGCTTTGTCTTATTTGAATGGTTTGACCGATCGCGCTGATGCGTTCAGTTCACGAGGTAGGGATCGGAGAAACCCAGATCCGCCAATAGGCCGCGCTCGATGGCTTCCATGGCCTCGGCCTCGCGTGGGTTTTCGTGATCCAGGCCTAAAAGGTGCAGAACGCCGTGTATCGTCAGATGGGCATAATGTGCAGCGAGAGACTTGCCTTGATCCGCGGCCTCTTTGGCCACCACTGGTGCGCAGATGACCAGATCTCCGAGCACGGGCAGCTTTACGCCCTCCGGCAGTTTGGCCGGGAAGCTCAGCACATTGGTCGCATAATCCTTGCCGCGGTAGTGATGGTTCAGGCGACGGCCCTCGGGGGCATCGACAATGCGGATGGCGATATCGGCGCGCTTGATTCGCCCCTGGCAGGCGGCCTCGGCCCAGCGTTTGAAACTGGCTGGCGCCGGAATGCACTTACGCGAGAGACCGTAACTGACACCGACATCGCATTGCACCGGTCCGCGGGTCATGCTGTCAGCACCTCGCCGCGCAGGGTATTGACGCGGACTTCGGTGATGCGGATATCGATGAACTGGCCAATCAGACGCGGATGGCCTTCGAAATTCACATAGCGCATGTTTTCCGTACGGCCGGTCAGTTCGCTGGCGTTGCGCGTGCTCGGCCGTTCCACCAGCACCCGCTGCACGCTGCCGATCATGGCCTCGGAAATGGCATGCGCATTTTTGTTGATGGCATCCTGCAGGCGACGCAGGCGTTCGCTCTTAACCGACTCGGTGACTTCATCCGGCAGATTCGCCGCCGGGGTGCCCGGACGTTTCGAGTAGATGAAGGAAAAGCTCTGGTCGAACCCGACATCATCGATCAGTTTCATGGTGGCCTCGAAATCGCGCTCGGTCTCGCCGGGAAAGCCGACGATGAAATCGGAACTGATCGCGATGCCCGGTTTGGCGGCTTTCAATTTGCGGATCTTGGCTTTGTATTCCAGCGCGGTATGGTTACGCTTCATCGCGCTGAGAATCCGATCCGAACCCGATTGCACCGGCAGATGCAGATAAGACGCCAGCTTGTCGACATCGCGGTGCGCTTCGATCAGCGCATCCGAAAATTCCAGCGGATGCGAGGTCGTATAGCGGATCCGGCCGATGGCTTCGATCTGGGCGATGGCGCGGATCAACATGGCCAGATCCGCGGTTTCGTCGCTGCCGTCGATGGCGCCGCGGTAGGCATTGACGTTCTGGCCAAGCAGGTTGACTTCACGCACCCCCTGTTGCGCCAACTGCAACACTTCAAGAAGCACATCATCGAACGGGCGTGAAACTTCCTCGCCACGCGTGTAGGGCACCACGCAGAAACTGCAGTATTTCGAGCAGCCTTCCATGATCGACACGAAAGCAGTCGGGCCTTCGGCACGCGGTTTGGGAAGATGATCGAATTTTTCGATTTCCGGGAAACTGATATCGACCTGCGGCTTGCCGCTGCCGCGTTTGGCATCGATCATTTCCGGCAGGCGGTGCAGGGTCTGTGGGCCAAACACCAAATCCACATAGGGCGCGCGCTTGAGGATGGCTTCGCCTTCCTGCGAGGCAACGCAGCCGCCGACGCCGATGACCAGATCGGGGTTGCGGGCTTTCAGCTCGCGCCAGCGGCCGAGCTGGGAGAATACTTTTTCCTGGGCCTTCTCACGGATGGAGCAGGTGTTGATCAGGATGACGTCAGCCTCGTTTTCGTCCTGGGTCAGTTCCAGGCCGTGGCCGGCATTGAGTACGTCTGCCATTTTGTCCGAGTCGTACTCGTTCATCTGGCAGCCGTGGGTTTTGATGTACAGCTTCTTGGCGGGGAATTTCCCGGTCATGGCGCTTATTCCGGTCGGGAGGGGCGCCCATTGTAGCAAGAGATGGCTAATACGGCCGACGGCAGGTGAATCTTTGAACCGCGCTGTGTTAAATTCCCTAGGCTGACTGCATTGTTTCAGGGGAAGTGCCATCATTTTGCCGGTCCTTACCATCGTAGTGCTTCTGCTTCTCTCGCCGGCTGTCAAAGCCGACGAGCTTTACCGTTGCGAAGGAGCCGATGGCGTTCCACAGTTCGTGCAGAAGAAAATTCCGGGCGCATTCTGCAAAACGGTCAACTATAACCACCAGAAAAGTTCGTTCACGGCGCCCAAGCCGGCTACCGCGGAGGCCACTGCGCAGACGGCTGCGGCCAAGAGCGCCGGTGAAGCCAAATTCCTGCGCATGGGCTACTCCATGTCCTATGTCTGGGTTGATGCCGACGGCGTCAAGCATTACGCCAGCACCCGTCCCAAAGGCGTGGCCAACGTCCAGGTCAAGCGCACTGAATATCCGATTTTTTCGATTGCCGCCTGCTATGCCTGTAACGCAGGCACGACGGTCAACTTCGGCAATGTCCGGCTCAATACCCAAGCCTATGCCGCTGAAATCCGCGCCGCCAGTCGGCGCTACGGTGTCGAGGAGGCCGTCGTGCGCGCCATCATCCATGCCGAGTCGGCCTACCGCCCGCATGTGGTGTCGCCCAAAAATGCCCAAGGCCTAATGCAACTGATTCCGGCCACGGCCAAACGTTTCGGCGTCCGTGATGCTTTCGATCCGGCACAGAACATCGATGGCGGCGTGCAGTATCTGGCTTTTTTGCTCAAACGCTATCAAAACGATCTGACCCTGGCCGCCGCCGCCTATAACGCCGGTGAGGGTGCCGTGGACCGCTTCAAAGGTGTACCGCCTTATAAAGAAACCCGTAATTACGTGGTCCGAGTCGGGCAACTGGCCGATCGCTACCGGAAAGTCCTGAAATCCGGCTGAGCCCGTTCAGGCGTTGTTGAACAGGGGCTTAATCTATTACAATATGTCGATAAGTCCGGAGCAGTCCGGGCCAGTTCCTTTCATTTCACTGATTTGGAGAGCCGAATGGCTAACCACGAAGTCAATACCGGCCGTCGCCGTTTCCTGACCACCACCACGGCCGTGGTCGGTGCCATCGGTGCCGGTTTCGCCGCCGTTCCGTTCGTTACCTCCTTCAAGCCCTCGGCCCGCGCACAGACCGCCGGCGCCCCGGTCACCGTCAATATCAGCAAAATCGACAATGAGCCGGGCATGCGCCTCATCCAGCAGTGGCGCGGCAAGCCGGTTTGGGTGTTCAAGCGCACTCCCGAGCAGTTGGCCGCGTTGAAATCCCTGGACGGCAATCTGCGCGATCCGAAATCGGACAACATCGACCAGACCCCGGCCTTCGCCAAGAACGAAGCCCGGACCATCAAGGGAAAGGAAAACATTGCCGTCATCGTAGGCATCTGCACTCACCTGGGCTGTTCGCCGAGCTATGTGCCGGAAATGCTGCCGCAGCCCTTCGATGCCGACTGGAAGGGCGGTTTCTACTGCCCCTGCCATCAATCCCGTTTCGATCTGGCTGGCCGTGTTTATCAAGGCGTTCCGGCACCGTCCAATCTTGAAATTCCGCCCTATCATTACTCCGATGACAGCACCATCGTAATCGGCGTCGCCCCTGAAGGAGCCGTCTGATGAGCGTCATCGAACGTACCGTCTCCAGCGTCACCGCGTGGGTCAACGAACGCACGCCGGGTCTGATGCCGGCCTACAAAAAGCACATATCCGAATACTATGCGCCGAAGAACTTCAATCTTTGGTACTACTTCGGCTCGCTGGCCATGCTGGTGCTAATCAATCAGATCGTCACCGGCATTTTCCTGACCATGAACTTCAAACCGAGCGCGGCCGAAGCCTTCGCCTCGGTCGAATACATCATGCGCGACGTCGAGGGTGGCTGGCTGATCCGCTATATGCACTCGACCGGCGCCTCGCTGTTCTTCGTGGTGGTCTATCTGCACATGTTCCGCGCCATGCTTTACGGCTCCTATCAAAAGCCGCGTGAACTGGTTTGGATTCTCGGCATGCTGATCTTCCTGACCCTGATGGCGGAAGCCTTCCTGGGTTACGTGCTGCCCTGGGGCCAGATGTCCTACTGGGGCGCGCAGGTGATCATCAATCTGTTCGGTGCCGTGCCGATTATCGGGCCGGAACTGACCGAGTGGATCCGTGGTGATTACCTGGTCTCGGATGCCACCATCAACCGCTTCTTCGCCCTGCACGTCATCGCTTTGCCGCTGGTGATCCTGCTGCTGGTGGTGCTGCACCTCGGTGCCCTGCACGAGGTCGGCTCGAACAACCCGGAAGGCGTCGACATCAAGAAAGTGAAGGATGAACACGGCAAGCCGAAAGACGGCATTCCGTTCCACCCTTACTACACGGTCAAGGATCTGTTCGGCGCCGCATTCTTCCTGACCATCGCCGCCTTCATCCTGTTCTTCGCGCCGACCTTCGGCGGCCTGTTCCTGGAGTATGACAACTTCATCCCGGCCGATCCGATGGTCACCCCGGCACACATCAAGCCGGTCTGGTACTTCACCCCGTTTTACGCCATGCTGCGTGCCGTGCCCGACAAGCTGGCCGGTGTGCTGGTCATGGGCGGTGCGGTCTTGATCCTGTTCGGACTGCCGTGGTTCGATCGGTGCAAGGTCAAGTCCATCCGTTACCGTCCGACCCTGCACAAGGTGCTGATTACCCTGTTCGTGATCGCTTTTGTGGTGTTGGCCTACCTCGGCATGCAGGCCGGCAGCACCCTGCAGACCTGGACCGCACGCATCCTGACCGTATTCTATTTCGCATTCTTTTTAACCATGCCAATTTGGTCGGCCATGGGCCAGACCAAAGAAGTGCCAGCCCGGGTGCCCGACCATGACTAAGACCGCCATTATTTTCCGTGCCCTGGTTGCCGCCGCGGTATTTGCCGCAGGCAATGTGTCGGCCGCCGGTGCCGGCATCGAGATGGAATCGGCCCAGATCGATCTGGGCAACAAAGGTTCCCTACAGCGCGGTGCCGGCCTGTACATGAGCTACTGCTCGGCCTGCCATTCGCTTGGTTACATGCGCTACTCGCGCATGGCTGAGGATCTCGGTCTGACCGAAGAGGAAGTGACCAAGAACCTGATGTTCACCGACGCCAAATTCGGTGAGTCCATGAATACCGGCCTCGATCCGAAACAGGCAACCGCCTGGTTCGGCAAAGCGCCGCCGGATCTGAGCCTGATCGCCCGCCGTAAAGCCGAAGGCGCCGATTGGGTTTACAACTACATGAAGAACTTTTATGTCGACGAATCCCGCCCGATGGGCTGGAACAATGCCGTGTTCCCGGGTGCGTCCATGCCGCATGTAATGTGGGAGCTTCAGGGCAGCCAGCACGTTTTGACCGAACCCAAGCCTAAAGACGGTCATTGTCCGAAAGGCGAAGCCTTCGGCCAGTGCATCACCGGCTACAGCATCCCGGAGCACAAAAAAGGCAGCCTGAGTCCGGAAGAATACGACCAAGTCGCCCGTGACCTGACCGCCTTCCTGGCCTATGTCGGCGAGCCCTCGGCCCTCAAGCGCGAGTCGATCGGTGTCTGGGCGGTGCTGTTCCTGGCCCTGTTCACCCTTTTGGCCTACTTCCTGAAACAGGAATACTGGCGCGATGTCCACTAATTATCGGATTTTGTTGGGAAAAAAGGCCGCTAAGCGGCCTTTTTTCATGAAAGGCTTGCAAAAATCGGCGAAATTCGCCATGTTAAGGAAAGTGGCATAAATCATAAAAAACAGCTGCTCAACTTCTGACAAGATAGGTACAAGGAATGGCCACCACCCCTCGTTCGCGCAATACCTTAACCCTGTACTCGGCCAAGAACTGTGTGGTCTGCCATAAAGTCCGGATGGTCATGGCGGCCAAAGGCATCACTTACGACCTGATCGCGGTCGATACCGCCAATCCGCCGGAAGATCTGCTGATGCTGGCGCCGCATTACCATTCAGTGCCGACCTTGGTCGAGCGCGACAACGCCATCTATATTTCCAACGTGATTTCCGAATATCTCGACGAGCGCTATCCGCATCCGGCGCTGATGCCGGCCGAACCGATTTTCCGTGCCATGCACCGCATCGCCGTGCGCCAGGTCGAACAGGACTGGGTGCCGCAGGTACAGGCCATCATGGCCGGCGGCAAGAACGTGGAGCCTGCCCGCAAACGCCTGAAGGAACTGATTCTGGAGTCCTTGCCGTTCTTCAAAAGCAACAAGTTCTTCTTCGGCAATGAAATGAGTCTGGTCGACTGCGCGATCACTCCCATTATCTGGCGCTTGCCGGCGCTGGGCATCCAGCTGCCGAAAGACGCCAAGTGCGTGGAGGATTACGGCCTGCGGATTTTCCGCAATCCGGCCTTCATGCGCAGCATGACCCCCGAAGAAAAGGTCCTGCGCGATCTCGCTTTCAGCTGATGTCCGGACCTGCTGCCATGACCTCGAACCGCCCGTATCTGTTGCGGGCGCTTTATGAGTGGATCAACGATAACAATCTGACCCCCTATATTCTGGTCGACGCCACCCAGCCCGACGTGGTGGTGCCGGCTTCGACCGTCAAAGACGGCAAAGTGGTGCTGAATATCGCCATGCGTGCCGTGGAGGCCCTCGAGCTCGGCAATGAAGCGCTCAGCTTCAAGGCCCGTTTCGGCGGTGTCAGCCAGTTCCTGTATGTGCCGGTTGCCGCAGTATTGGCAATCTACGCCCAGGAAACCGGGCAGGGCATGATGTTGCCGGCCGACGAGGCGGCTGCGGAGGAGGAGGGATTGGATGCCTATGAGCCCGATCCGCACAGCGGCGCCCTTGATGGCGACCCCGAAGACCCGCCGAAGCCACCGGCTCCGGGCAAGGGCGGTCATCTGCGAATCGTCAAGTAAACGGATCCGGCGATTTCGCCACCGGTTCGACCCATGAAACCGCACGACCGCCGACCAGTGTGATGGTGGCGGCGTAACGGTCGTGTCCGTCGTGCGAATATTCGTACTGGTAAATCCGCTTCCAGCACAATCTGCCGCTGTCGTCGCGCTGGATGCCGAGCTTGACCTGATGCACGCTCTGATCGAGCCATTGCACACCGGCGCGCATGCACAGCTGGCGCCCAAAATGCCCGGCCTGTTCGGCCGCCGCGCGTCCGGATGACCAGAACAGCACGGCCGGAAAGGCCAGCAGCATCAGAATGATCGCGGTCATGGCGGATTGCCCAGACGCATCGAAAAATCGATGGCGCGGATGTTCTTGGTGATGGCGCCGACCGAGATGAAATCCACCCCGGATTCGCGGATCACCGCGAGGCGCTCCATGCTGACGCTGCCCGATACTTCCAGCGGCTTGCGGCCATCGGCGATGCGCACCGCGGCGAACATGTCGTCATCATTGAAATCGTCAATGAGAATCCGCGTGCAGTCGGTATCCAGCGCTTCGCGCAGCTCCGTGAGATTTTCGACTTCCACGATCACCGCAATATCCGGATACAGGCTGCGTGCTTTTTTCACCGCGGCGGTAATCGAACCTTCGGCGATGATGTGGTTTTCCTTCAACATGACCGCATCGTAAAGACCCATCCGGTGATTCAAACCGCCGCCGATGCGTACCGCGTATTTCTGGGCAAGGCGCAGTCCGGGAAGGGTTTTCCGGGTGTCCAGCACCCGCGTCCGGCTGCCGGCGAGCGCTTGGGCGAAGGCCGCGGTCTGGGTTGCGGTGGCCGACAGGGTCTGCAGGAAGTTCAGCGCGCTGCGTTCAGCGCCGACCACGGCGCGTGTCTTGCCGCGGAAGCGCACCACCACCGTGTCTGCGCTGACGGGTTGCCCTTCATCCACCAGCCAGTCGATGTCGATGTCGGGATCGAGTTGACGGAAGCAGGCATCGAACCAGGGCCTGCCGCAGACGACCGCGGCTTCCTTGGCGATGACGTATCCGGATTCCAGATCGTTTTCCAACAAGGCGGCGGTAACATCGCCGGTTTGAATGTCCTCGGCCAGGCTGCGCGCGGCATCGGCAGAAACCATGGTGGTGTCCGGCGTTTCCCGCACGGCCATGCTTAGGCGGCGAGGCCGTCGATGGAGGCGGCGGCGATGGCTTCCTCGGCCAGCAGTACCGGAATACCGTCATCAATGCGGTACAGCAGTTTACCGTCACGGGTGATCAGCGCTTCCTTCAACGGTTTGTTGACCGCTTGGCCGTCGAGCTGCACGGCTTTGCCGGCGGTAATGGCCGCGTTCATGCGATCAAGCTGGTCCGAGGACAGCAGGAGCAGGGATTGCTTGCTGGCCGGGCAGCACAGGATGTCGAGCAGTTTTTTGTCCATGACCGTGGAGTTTTTGCCAATATCCGCATAGAATACGCCTTTAGATGGGGTTAGCGCTATGGCTGATTCAAATCCGGTACTGGTCGGCGTCGTCATGGGCTCCCGCAGCGATTGGGAAACCATGCAGCATGCGGTCAAGCATCTCGAAAGCTTCGGCATCCCCCACGAAGTCCGGGTGGTGTCTGCGCACCGAACCCCCGACGTCCTTTTTGACTATGCCGAGCAGGCCACCGCACGTGGCCTGCGGGTGATCATCGCCGGTGCCGGCGGTGCCGCCCATCTGCCGGGCATGTTGGCCGCCAAAACCGCCGTGCCGGTGCTGGGCGTTCCGGTGCAGAGCAAGGCCTTGAGCGGCATGGATTCCCTGCTGTCGATTGCGCAGATGCCGGCCGGTATCCCGGTTGCAACCTTCGCCATCGGCAATGCGGGAGCTGCCAATGCCGGCCTGTTCGCCGCGGCCATGCTGGCTCATGATTTCCCTGATGTCGCTGCCAGGCTGGCTGCCTTCCGTCGGGACCAGACCGAAGCAGTGATGGCGGCGGACGATCCGCGTCGATGACCACGGTCGGCATTCTTGGCGGCGGGCAATTGGCCCGGATGATGGCCATTTCCGGCGCGCCGCTGGGCCTGCGCTTTCTGCTGCTCGATAATGTCGCCGATGCCTGCGCCGGACAATTCGCGCCGATGCTGGTCGGCGATTACCGTGACGAAAGTATCCTCGCGGAGTTCGCCGACAAAGTGGATGTCGCCACCTTTGATTTCGAAAATGTACCGGCCGAGAGCGCACATTGGCTGAGCAGTAAAGTCGCGGTATTTCCGAATCCGAACGCGCTGGCGGTGTCGCAGGACCGGCTTGCGGAAAAGAATCTGTTCCGCCAACTCGGTATCGGCGTTCCCGAATTCCGCGACATTCCCGATTTTGAAAATCTTCAGTCGGCCATTGCTGAAATCGGCATGCCCTGCATTTTGAAGACCCGCCGCCTCGGCTATGACGGCAAAGGCCAGTACCGCATCAAGACCGAGGCCGATATCGCAGCGGCCTGGACCGCACTCGGCGCGCAGACCTTGACCGTCGGCCTGATTCTGGAAGCTTTCGTTCCGTTCGAGCGGGAGATTTCGGTGGTCGCCGTGCGCGGCCGCGACGGCGAATTCCGGCATTGGGCGCTGACTGAAAACTGGCATGAGCAGGGCGTGCTGTCCGCCAGTCTGGCCCCGGCCACCGATACCGCCGCTTTCGAGGCCGAGGCCATTGCCTGTGCCCGGAAAGTGGCGGAAGCACTCGATTATGTGGGCGTGTTCGCGCTCGAACTGTTCCTGTGCGATGGCCGTTTGATGGCCAATGAAATGGCGCCGCGTGTGCACAACTCCGGGCACTGGACCATCGAGGGCGCGGAAACTTCGCAGTTCCAGAATCATCTGCGGGCCGTGCTCGGTCTGCCGCTTGGCAGCACCCGCTCGGTCGGTGTCAGCTGCATGCTGAATTGGATCGGCGCGCTGCCGGATGCCGGGCCGGTCTTGAATGAAACCGGCGGCCATTGGCACGATTACGGCAAATCGCCGCGTGCGGGCCGGAAAGTCGGTCATGCCACCCTGCGTGAGGAATCTGCCGTCGCTTTGGCCGAAACGCTGGCCCGTGTCGGAGAAGCCCTGCTGCGCGAGGCGCAGGTGGCGCAGGTACTGTCCCGACTGCGTTGATTTAGGCGGACATCTGCCAAAGAAAAACGCGCCCGAAGGCGCGTTTTTTTAATGCCGGAACGACCGGGTTCAGGTCATTTGGGCCGATACGAAATCCCAGTTGACCAGATTCCAGAACGCTTCCACGTATTTCGGACGGGCGTTGCGGTAATCCACGTAATAGGCGTGTTCCCAGACATCGCAGGTCAGCAGCGGTTTGTCGGTGCCGGTCAGCGGGGTGGCGGCATTGGAGGTGCTGACCAGCGCAAGACTGCCGTCGGCGCGCTGCACCAGCCAGGCCCAGCCGGAGCCGAAGGTGCCGATGGCGGTCTTGCTGAATTCGGCTTTGAAGGCATCGAAACTGCCGAAGGCGTCGTCGATGGCCTCGGCCAGCTTGCCGGTCGGGGCGCCGCCGCCGTTGGGCTTCAGACAGTTCCAGTAAAACGTATGGTTCCAGACCTGCGCGGCGTTGTTGAACAGGCCGCCCTGCGATTTGCGCACGATGGTTTCCAGGTCGGCGGATTCGAATTCGGTGCCGGCAATCAGGTTGTTCAGATTGGTGACGTAGGTCTGGTGGTGCTTGGAATAATGGTAATCAATGGTTTCCGCCGAAATATGCGGTTCCAGTGCGGTGCGGTCATAGGGCAGGGCAGGCAGTTCGATGGCCATGGGGGAAGTCTCCGGCGGGCGTAAGGGGGGAATAAGCTTTATAATTCTACCTTGGAAGTGAATGTGATGTGTTTCCCCCAATCCATCTGGAGCGTCAAATGTCGAATAGTCCGATCAACGACCGTATCAAAGCCGAAATCACCAGCGCCCCGATTGTGCTGTTCATGAAAGGCACGCCGCAGTTCCCGATGTGCGGTTTCTCCTCGCGCACCGTGCAGGCGCTGAAAGCCGTCGGCGCCCAAATGCATACCGTGAATGTATTGGAAGAGCCGGAAATCCGCGCCAACCTGCCGCGTTATTCCGATT
This sequence comes from Lysobacteraceae bacterium, assembly GCA_021299355.1. Lineage (GTDB taxonomy): Bacteria > Pseudomonadota > Gammaproteobacteria > Xanthomonadales > Xanthomonadaceae > Arenimonas. Next base: position 15,660 of record JAJTGG010000006.1, on the reverse strand, counting down.
GGCCGACCTTTCCGCAATTGTTCATCAACGGCGAACTGGTCGGTGGCTGCGACATCACCATGGAACTTTACGAAAGCGGTGATCTGGCCACCATGGTCGCCGAGGCCCAGAAAGCTGCATGATGGCATCGCCGGTGCCGGCGCCGAACAGTCTGGTCGGCCGGGTCATTCTGGTCACCGGCGCATACGGCGGTCTCGGTGAAGCGGCGGCCAAGGCTGCTGCGGTTGCCGGCGCCACCGTGGTCCTGCTCGGCAAAAAAGTCCCCAAACTCAACCGTGTTTATGACGCCATCGGCAAGCTGGGTCCGGAGCCGGCCCTGTATCCGCTGGATATGCGCGGTGCCGATCCGGCCGACTACGACGCCATGGCCGACAAAATCTGTGCCGAACTCGGGGGCCTGAATGGCATCCTGCATTGCGCCGCTGACTTTTCCGGTCTGCGCCCCCTGGAGTCCACCGATCCGGAAGAGTTCGTGACCCAAATCCATGTCAATCTGACCGCGCCGTGGCTGTTGACCCAGGCCTGTATGCCGGCCCTGCGCCGCGCCGAAGATGCCGCCGTGGTGTTCGTGACCGAGAACCGGGAGCGCGTCAATAAGGCCTACTGGGGCGCCTACGGTATCGCCAAAGCCGGCCTGGAGGGGCTGGTGGGCATTCTGCATGATGAAACCGATGATGGCCCCGTCCGCGTGAGTGCGCTGCAACCCGGTCCGATGCGGACCAGCATCCGGGCACGGGCCTATGTTGAAGAGGCCGCCACCGATTGTCCCGAGCCCGGCATCTATGCGCCGGCCTGTGTCTATCTGCTGTCTGCCGAAGGAGCCAGCCACCGCGGTCGGATCCTGCGGCCAGAATGGAGTTGACCGATGGAAATGGTATCCGCCGCCCTGTTGCTGTTCCTGATCATGGATCCTTTGGGCAACATCCCCGTTTTTCTGAGCCTGCTCAAGCCCTTGCCCAAACATCGTCAGCGCATCGTGCTGATCCGCGAGTTGCTGATTGCCTTTTTCGTGCTGCTCGCCTTCCTGTGGGGCGGCAAGTATGTGCTGGAGGCCATGCACCTGCGCCAGGAGTCGGTGTCCATTGCCGGCGGCATCATTCTGTTCCTGATTGGCCTGAAAATGATCTTCCCCAGCCCAGAGGGCATGTTCGGCGATGGCGAGGTCGGCGAGCCCTTCATCGTGCCGATGGCCATCCCCTTGGTGGCTGGACCCTCCGGCATGGCCGCCGTGATGCTGTTCGGCAGCCAAGATCCCAGCCGGATGGGGGATTGGACCATGGCCCTGGCCATCGCCTGGTTCGGGACGGCGGTCATCCTGTTTTCGTCCACCTACCTCTACAAAATCCTCGGAACCCGTGTTTTGGTGGCCTTGGAGCGCCTCATGGGCATGCTCCTGGTGGCCATTTCGGTCCAGATGCTCATGGACGGTATTCAGGCCTACCTGAACAGTCCGGCCTAAGTCATATTTCCGTCATCAAACATACATAAAATTAACTTTAGGTGGTAAAATTTTCGTCGTAGTTCAGCTGGGCTTTACCTTTTTCAGGCGGCACCGATCGACTCCCCAATCTCACAACAGGTCTCATCATCATGAATTCATCGAAACGCATCCGGATTTCGCAGCTCTCCATGGCGCTTGCAGTCGCACTGACCGCGCCGGTCATGGCGCAGAACACCTCGTCCGCCATCGGCGGCCGCATCACCAGCAACGATGGCAAACCGGTCGCTGGCGCCACCGTGTCAATCAAGCACAACCAATCCGGTTCCGTCAGCTCGGCCGTCACCGATGCCGAAGGCCGTTATTCCTCGCGCGGCCTGCGCGTCGGCGGTCCGTACACCGTCACCATCACCAAAGACGGCGTCACCGAAACCCGCGATAACGTCTATCTGCAACTGGCTGAAACCAAATCGCTGGACGCCTCGCTGGGCCAGAAGGTTCTGGATTCGGTGACCGTGACCGGCGTCGCCGCCGGCTCGGAAGTGTTCAGCGCCACCAACATGGGTGCCGGCACCAACATCAGTCCGGAACAGCTGAAGTCCTTCGCCTCCATCCAGCGCAACCTGCAGGATTACGCCCGTCTCGATCCGCGTCTGTCGCAGACCGACAAAGAGCGTGGTGAAATCTCGGTCGGTGGTCAGAACTCCCGCTTCAACTCGATCACCATCGACTCGGTCGCGACCAACGACACCTTCGGTCTGGAATCCAACAACCTGCCGACCGCCAAGCAGCCGATTTCCATCGATGCCATTGAATCGGTGCAGATCAATATCTCGAACTACGACGTGACCCAGAAGGGTTACACCGGCGCCAACATCAATGCCGTGACCAAGTCCGGTACCAACGACTTCCACGGTTCGCTGTCCTACGTGTACCGTTCGGACTCCATGGCCGGTGACCGCTACAATCGCAGCACCGATACCTATTCCGATCCGCCGGATTTCAAGGAAGAAACCATCGGCTTCACCTTGGGCGGTCCGATCATCAAGGACAATCTGTTCTTCTTCGCCGCTTATGAAGAGCTGACCAGTACCCGCGGCGGTCCGGCCGCCGGCCCGGCCGGCAGCGACCGTTTCAACGTGCCGATCACCACGGGTGACATCACCGCCGCCCAGAACATCGCCACCAACGTCTGGGGCATCGATATCGGTAGCGCCGATGCCGCCGCCGCCGAACTGAAGGTCAAGGACGCCCTGATCAAGCTGGATGCCAACATCGGTGACAATCACCGCGCCAGCCTGCGTTGGAGCAAAACCGAGCAGGACGAGCCCTTGTACCCGAGCAACTTCACCAGCGGCGGCTTGGCCATGTCGCTGGATTCGCATTGGTACACCCAAGCCAAAAGCATTGAAACCTGGGTTGGCCAGTTCTTCTCCGATTGGAGCGAAAACTTCTCGACCGAATTCAAGGTGTCCTACCGCGATTACGCCAGTGAGCCGGTCAACAACTCCAATCTGCCGCAGATCCGTTTGAACTTCTCGGGCGCCGTGCCGGACGTGACCGGCACCTCCGCCGGCTTGCTGGCCGGTACCGAGCGCAGCCGCCACTTCAATGATTTGGCGACCGAAACCTGGAACTACTACGGTGGCGCCAACTGGTTCCTGGGCGACCACGAGCTGAAGTTCGGTTTCGACTACGATGACAATGACGTCTACAACGCCTTCTTGCAGGATACCCGCGGCAACTACACCTTCGACTGCATCAATGCCAGCGGTACGGTGGTGTATACCGACCCGACCCTGACCGGTCTGGGCAACTTCAGCTGCAGTGCGCTGACCCGCGCCCAGTACACCGCCGCCATGCTGGAAAACTTCAGCCGCGGCCGTCCGACCAGCTATGCAGTCCAGGTCGGCATCAACGGCTTTGATTTGAATGACGGCGTCGCCAACTGGGATTACCAGAACCTCGGCCTGTTCCTGCAGGACACCTGGGCGGTCAATACCAATCTGACCCTTTCCTATGGCGTGCGTATCGACCGCAAATCCATGGGCGTCAGCCCGGAATTCAACGCCGCCGCGGCAGCTGCAGCCGTGAACGGCTTTGTCACCGGTCAGACCACCCCAGGTACCGGCACCACCACCCGTGCCACCGGCGGTTACGGTTACGACAACACCAACACCCTGGACGGCAACAGCCTGTTCCAGCCGCGCGTCGGCTTCAACTATACCTTTGACAGCGAAAAACCGATGCAGGTCCGTGGCGGTTTCGGTCTGTTCGAGGGTGCGGCCGCCAACGTCTGGCTGTCCAACCCGTACTCCAACACCGGGATCACCACCGGCATCATCAGCTGCTCGGGTACCGGCTCTTCGGCCTGCCCGCGTAACAATGGTTTCTTCAGTCCGAATCCGGACAGCCAGCCGGGTATCGCTGGCAGCCCGCCGGCCCCGAACGTTGACTTCCTCTCGGCCAATCTGGAACAGCCCTCGGTCTGGAAAGCCAATCTGGCTTTTGAGAAAGAACTGGCTGCAGGCGTGGTCATGTCGCTGGAATACGTACGCACCATTGTGGAAGACGGCATCTACTACAAGCACTTGAATCTGGGTCAAGCCACCCGTCAGGGCATCGACGGCCGCGATCTGTTCTACCATCCGGTCGGCTTCAGTGCCAGCTGCTATAGCTACAACAGCTCCGGCGGGTTGGTGACCAGTACCAGTGGTGCCTGCGGTGCCCCGACCAACATGTCCCGCACCCGTGCGCTCAGTAACCGCAGCTTCAACAACGTGCTCTTGGCTGAGCGTACCGGCAAGGGCGGCGGCGGTGCCTTCACCGTGGCCTTCTCAGGCCGTGCTTTCGAGGAACTGGATTGGAGCCTGGGCTTCACCACCACCAACGCCACCGAAGTCAGCCCGCTGACCTCGTCGGTGTCCAACTCGAACTGGAACTCGGTCTCGATCTTCAATGCCAACGAAGAAGTGGCTGCCAACTCGGCCTATCTGGTCAAGGATCGTTTCACCGGTTCGCTGAACTGGAAGCATAACTTCTTCAGCGACTACGCGACCCGTTTCGGCGTGTTCTATGAAGGCCGCAAAGGCAAGCCCTACAGCTGGATCTACAACAACGACCTGAACGGTGACGGCACGGTCAACGACCTGATGTACATCCCGACCGCGCTGGGTTCGGGCGAGGTGGTATTCAAAGGCCCAGGAACCGTAACCGCTGCACAAGCCGAAGCCACCTTCTGGTCAGTCATCGAAGCCCAGGGATTGAGTGGTTTTGCCGGCGGCTCGGTTGACCGCAACTCCTCGTTCGCACCGTGGACCAACACCTTCGACGTGCGCATCAGCCAGGAACTGCCGGGCTTCTTCAAGGGCAACAAGGCCACGCTGATTTTCGACATCCTGAACTTCGGCAACCTGCTGAACAAGGACTGGGGCCGTATCGATGAAATCGCCTTCAGCTCCGGCGGCGGTCTGTCGCGCAGCTTCGTTGACTACATGGGTCTGGATGCCAGCGGCCGTTACATCTACGGCGTGAACGGTACTGTTGAAGATTTCGTTACCCGCAACAACAGCGGCGAGTCTGCATGGGCCGCGCAAGTTACCCTGAAATACGAATTCTGATCCAGGCTTTATCCCTGAAAACCGGCCGAAAGGCCGGTTTTTTTTGCCTAATGCACCGCAAAGCCTTATCCTGAAGTTATCACATCACAATCGAATGCAATGAACAAAGAAAGCCCCACTATCAGCACCCAGATTTTTCCACCACAGCGCCGCTTCAACGATACACCCTCGGGCATGGACGTGCTGTCGCGCGAAGAGCTGACCCGTCTGCGCGATATCAGCCAGGGCGGCCTGCATGAGACCCTGCGCCGTTGTGCCCTGGCGGTGTTGACCACCGGCACCGAATCCGACGATCCGCGTGCGGCGCAGGTGCGCTATCCGGATTTCGATATCGAAGTGCTGCAGCTTGACCGCGGCATCCGCCTTGACCTGAAAAATGCGCCGGCCACTGCCTTCGTCGACGGCATTCTGATCCGCGGCGTGGCCGATCTGCTGTTCACCGTGGTGCGCGATATCGCCTATACCTCCAGTGAAATCCGGACCAGTGGCAAGTTCAATCTGGAAACCAATGCCGGTATCACCAGCGCGGTGTTCGAAATCCTGCGCAACGCCTCGGTGCTGCATCCCAACACCGACCCGAATCTGGTGGTGTGCTGGGGCGGCCACTCGATTGGCCGCGATGAGTACATGTACACCAAGAAGGTCGGCTACGAGCTGGGCCTGCGTGCGCTCGACATCTGCACCGGCTGCGGACCGGGTGCGATGAAAGGACCGATGAAGGGCGCGACCATCGCGCACGCCAAACAGCGCCGCATCCACAACCGCTACATCGGCATCACCGAGCCGGGCATCATCGCCGCCGAATCGCCGAATCCGATCGTCAACGAGCTGGTCATCATGCCGGACATCGAGAAGCGGCTGGAAGCCTTCGTACGGCTCGGACACGGCATCATCGCCTTCCCGGGCGGGGTAGGGACCGCCGAAGAAATCTTGTATCTGCTCGGCCTGCTACTGCATCCCGACAACAGCGAGATCTGCATGCCGCTGGTGTTGACCGGTCCGCGCGCCTCGGCGGCGTATTTCGAGCATATCGACCGATTCATCAAGCTGACCCTCGGCGAACTCGCGGCCGCGCATTACACTATCGTGGTCGATGATGCCGAGCGCGTCGGCAAACTGATGAGCCGCGGCATCCATCTGGTGCGCGAGCAGCGTATCAAGGAAAAGGATTCCTTCTTCTTCAACTGGTCGCTCAATGTGCCTTTGGAGTTCCAGAAGCCGTTCCAGCCGACCCATGAGGCCATGGCGGCACTGAAACTGCAGCGCGACCAGCCCCTGCATGAATTGGCCGCCAATCTGCGTCGGGCGTTTTCGGGTATCGTGGCCGGCAATGTCAAGGAACCGGCCATGCAGGCCATCGAGCAGCACGGACCGTTCACGATTTCCGGCGATGCCGACATCATGCAGGCCATGGATGAATTGCTGGAATCCTTCGTCGAGCAACGCCGGATGAAGATCTCCGGGGTCTATCACCCCTGCTACCGGGTGGTCCGTTAAGGCCAGTTGCAGTTGGCGGCGCCGGTGCTGGTTGATTTGGAAGCGACTCCATTGCTTACAGTCAGCACAAAATCGCCACAACGGTCATCGCTTTGAGCGCCCTTGCGGGTTGCCGTTAGCGTGTGGCCTGTAGGGGTTATGCCCGTAATGCTGATCGAGTAATGGGGTATTGTCGCGTTGTATGCGGTACATGTTGACGGAGCAACCAATTCATCGCATGTGCCGTACTCAGTGTGGTTCGAGCGCCAGCGCTCCTGCCTAAGCTGCATGTCGCCGAGGATGCGCATGGCTTCCGCGCGCCGGCTTTTGGCGATCTGCTCGGTGAAGCTGGGAATGGCGATGATGGCCAGAATGCCGACAATAGCCAGGGTGACCATGAGCTCGATGAGGGTAAAACCTTTGCTGCGCATGTGCTGCTCCCGCCGGATATGCAATAAGCATGCCAACTTCCTGCGCTGAATGCAATACAGACGGCGTCGCTCATCGGAAAAACCGGCCGTTCATCGTGCTGTCCGTTGCCATGCTCGGTATCAGCAGGCATAGTAGGATGTGCCTAGAGCGGGGAATCGTGCATGTCCGAAAAAAAGCCTTGCGTCCAGGGGTTTACCCTGATTGAGCTGATAGTCACCATCGCGCTGCTGTCGATTATTCTCATGGCAGCCGTGCCGTCCTTCAATGAATTTCGGCATCGCAGCGCTTTGCGTGGAGCGACTGATCAAATCATCGGCTTCTGGGCCAATGCCCGTTTTGAATCCCTCAAGCGGAATTCTCTGGTCAAAGTGTCGATGAGCACCAACAGTACCCAGTATTGTATGGGTGCGGCGGTCACCAATACAGCTGCCGATAATAGTCAGTGCAATTGTTTTGAGACCAATCCCGGTAACGCCAATTTCTGTGATGTCGGACGCTATCCAGTCGATCAGGTTGAATGGAAGGGAATTCGATATTCAGGAACGCCTAGCGACTGGATCGGAAAAAGTAAAAATGGGGTGGTGGTCATCGATCCTAAACGTGGCGGGCTGGCCCTGCCGACCAGTGCCGGTTATTGGGAGTTGGCCAGTCCTGCCGGCAGCACCGACTACCGCCTGCGAGTGAATATCGATCTGTTCGGGCGCGCCGTGGTCTGCGAGCCAGATGTAGCTAGTGATATGCCGCAATACACCAACCGACGCTGCAACTGAGGACGCCATGGCCGCCTATCAACGACAATCACAGGGCTTCAGTCTGGTTGAATTGATGATTTCTTTGGCCATCGGTCTGATTGTTGTTTCGGCCGTGCTTGCGTTTACCCTGTCCAGCCTGACCGCCAACTCCGAATATGTACAGTCCACCCGCTTGAGTCAGGAGCTGCGCAACACCATGGACTTCGTTTCGCGCGAGTTGCGCCGTGCCGGTTACGACGAGAACATGAACCGCTATACCGCGGCATCGACTATGAATGCGTTGACGATATCGCCCTTCGCCCGAATTTTTGTGGATGATGATGTCAATAACGATGGCCTCAAAAATGATGGCTGCGTCATTTATGCCTACGACCGTACCGGTGGAACTCCAGGCACCGTTGAGCGGACTCAGGGTGAAATTCGTGCGTTGCGCCTTGCCTTCTATTCCTTCGATGGCCAGACCGTCGGCGTGCTTGAAATCGGCGAAAGCGCCCCCGGTCTCACGCCAGCCTGTGCCGGCGGCGCGCCGAGCTATAGCAATTATCCGACAACGTGCAATACCGCTTCAGGGTGGTGCGCATTGACCGATCCACGGATCATTAATATCAGCAGTTTTACATTAGATACCAGCGGCTACATCGTGCAGGCCGCTACGGCCACCTCCACTCCCATGACCATCCGTCAGATCGGCGTCGGTTTGCAGGGCCAGCTTCGTCAGTCAGCCGACGGCACAGTCACCCGCGGCATCAGCAGCAGTATAAGAGTGCGTGCCGACTGTCTGGAAGCCTCCGCGAACTGCGCTTTGCCACCGACTGGAACCTAAGGGAAGGGGACACCAATGACAATACACATGATGAATGCCTTTGCCGGACCGGGTCGCCAGCGTGGCATTTCAACGCTGGCCATCACCATGATGCTGCTGCTGATTCTCAGCATCGTGGTTCTATTCTCGACCAGTATTGGTTTTTTCGAGCAGCGTACTGCACTCAATGAAAACCGCGCACGCATCGCCGAGCAGGCGGCGGAAACCGGAATTAATATGTCCGGTGAATACATCAAAGCCAACCGGGCTCTGGTTATTAGTAATGCGCAAGGCGGTTGGCTGGATACTGTTGCCGGCGGTCATGGCTGGGTCAGTTGCAACGGCGTAAGTAACAGCGCCACCATCGGCGGCGGACCGCATCCATGTCGTTCCGAGCCGGACATCACGCGCCGAAACGAGCTCTGGTTTTTTACCACCGACGGCACCGGCGCAAGTCTGGCGGCAACGCTGTTGCCATATGGCGCTGTCGGCAATGTCGGTGGCGTCTCGGCTTTCCCGTCAGTGGTCAATGTGCAGGCCGTGCTCTGTCGCATCGATTCCTCCTTGCAAACTCCAGCCTGCGCCCAGAATCCGGCCAAAGGCAACCGCATTGCCATTACCTTCATCTCCCAGGCCACCCTTACCAATGAAGGCAGTACCGCCGTCATCAAGGAAACCTGGGCATCTTATACCGAGGCCAGCCAGTCCTCCTCTGTGCCGATCATCGGCTCTGGGTTCGTGAAAGGATTGGGTAATGCGCAGATTGTGACCAATGCCAATGCTGCAGGCTATGGTATTCCGGTATCGATTTGGTCACCCAATGATGTTGATTTCGACGGCGTTGCCAATAATGTCTGTACAAATATGCCTAATCGAACAGAAACCATATCCGATTCCGGGTTCCCGAATCAAAGGGATGCAATCAATGCTGCAAATGCACAAGGCTTTTCATTTAGTGACTGCAATTTCTTAAATGACGCACCGGTTGGGACCTGGAGTTATGTCTGTACCAGAGAGATTGCTGCGTCTTCAGGGGGCTCGGGGGGTGTCGGTAGCGTATCGACCTGCTATCTCGGGGAGTATCTGAAAAACACCCCGGCATCGGATCTGAAAACGACCTGCGTCGACGTCATGAATGCCTGCGCCTGCCCGGCAATCAGTAGTTCCACCAATAACTTCCTGTCCGGTCATTCCCAAGACATCAAAAAAGAAGGAATTGACATCCTCGATATCGACGGCGGTCATGGCACGCTTGCCGATATCACTTTCTTTCCGGGCCTTGATTGCAATGGCAATAACAAGAGTGATTTGAGTGTGGCCACAGACGATTCGCTATTCGAATGGGTTTTCAATACCGGCATCGTTGTCGATGAAGGATTGGGTATCGTAAAAACCAACTGCGGCGCCAATGGCATCAGCAACTGTGCATCCTATGTTCTGGAAGAAGAACTGGGTGCGCAGGTGATCAGCTGCGCCACGTTGAATACGCTGGGTGCTGCCGCCTCCGGTCTTTACTATATCAAGGGAACCTGCGACCTTCCTGCAAAGGTCGGTTCGCCAAATAATCCGGCCATCGTCGTGGTCGAAGGCGAAGCCAAGGTCAATAATACTGATTTCTTCGGCATGCTATTCGTGCGCAGTAACACCAATACCGCCGAATTCAAGGGGACGGGTAATTCCAAAATCATCGGTTCATTGGTGGTCGAAGGCAATATTGACATCACCGGCACCATCGACATCATCTACGACAATACCGCCATCAACTCCGACCCGAATACACTGCCTGCCAACGCCAAATTCGCCCGGGTACCGGGCAGCTGGCTCGATGCCGTCGAAGGATTTTAGGGGGATACCGTCATGAATAGCCATATTATGAGCAGGACGTCGCGGGGCTTCAGCATGATCGAGGTGCTGATCGCCGTAGTCGTGCTCGGATTCGGTCTGATGGCCTTGGCTGCCTTGCAGACCAGCATCATACGTTCTTCAGCGGAAACCAAGGCGCAGACGGTTGCATTGCAATTGGCCAAGGACAAAGTCGAAGATCTGCGCTCGTTCCAGCAACTTGCCGGCTACCAGGCACTGACCTCCGGCAATGACACAGCCACTGAAAGTGCCGTGACTTACGCACGCACCTGGACGGTGACACGTTTTGGTTATCAGCCCAGTGCGGGTGTGTTCACGGCCATCGCCACGCTGACCGGCGCGACACCGGCTGCCGATGTCGGTGGCATTGCGTTTAGCGCGAACAATGAATACAAACGCGTTGCAGTAAGGGTGTCTTGGACTGATGCCGGTGGCGTTTCCCAGAGTATCGCCATCGAGGATGCCATTGGTGCGGTATCCCCGGGAGACGGCGCTAAAGTGGTGCTGAACAATACGGCTTCTTCCGAGCCGCGCTATCCGCGGGTGTTGATTCGTGATCCAAGCTTGACGCCTGGCGTCATCCCCATTGCCATTGGAAACGGAACGGATACGGCTGCGACCAATCCGAGGCCAGAGGTGGCCGGAAACAATAATAATCAACGCGTCGTTGAAACACGTTACGATGTATTGACCTATGCCGGTTTGAACAATGGCGTGGCCCAGGCGCAATCCCGCGTTGAAACAGTAGTGGTCGGCTGCACGTGTACGACAAACAATCCGGGTACGGATGTTAGCTATCGCCCGACCTACTGGAACGGATTCCGTTATACCGTTCCACGCGTCGCTACCTACACGAATCCTAAAGCACGTGCCGCCACCTTGGCTCAGGATGCACCGCCACAAAGCCAGTATTGCAACACCTGCTGCCGTGATCACCACGACCCTTCCGGCGAAGCGGGGCCCAAATTCGATCCGCGCCGAACCTCGCATGTGCACTATAAGATTGTAAATGGTGCGCTACAGGTCGCTGGAGCCGATGATGACTATATCGAGGCCTGCCGCCTGATTCGGGTGGACGGTATTTTCCGCGTTGCCACAGACCTGAGCAACGATTATTTTAATCTGCTTCGGGCCCGAAATGACGGTACTGCGGCTGCCTATGCACCAACCAGTACCGCGGCATCAAACTATGAATCCTTGGTCTTGGACTATCTCGGCAGTCGTATCGTCAACGAGGGAAATGCAACTAGATACAATATGCTGCTTAATGCCAATGCGCTTGCTGCTCTCGAGTTTGCTTGGGACATCAATAACCCCAGTGAAATACCCATCCAGCTCGGCAATGACTTCAAATGGCTGCATAGCCGGGGTCTTTTTATTGACTATCTTGAGCCCGAAGCCGTGGATAAAATTACAACGATCAAGGCCGATTGCAAAACCTCCTTGCAAAGCTGTGTGCTGCCCTTTGTCCCGTTTACCTCCATCAATCTCTCCGAACTCAGTAATTGGACGCCGGTATCCGGGCCGGATATCGCGGTAACCAATAATGACTTCTCCGGCGGTGGTAGTGGCGCCCCGGTGCGTGGCAAGGTGACTCCCGGTAGCCGGCCGGTTAAAGCAACAGAGACTGCGAATAGTACAATTTATGCATCGAATTCGGGGGTGGCTGTATTGCAGTTGCCGATTGATAATGAAGAGATTTTAGCGACGGATTCTCAATTGTTTAGGATCGGCGGCAGTGACCCCGGTGGATCCGGTTCGTTTAAAGTCAATATTACGGGCTATTCCTTTGGTATTGCTTCATCGGGCAATCCGGTCATCAGTACGCAATACTCCTTCACGGATTGCAATCCGAGCCCGTCTACAGTCAATCCTTATAACTGCACCGTTTCGAAAGTAGGTTTGGAAACGACGGTATCTATTGGTAAATACAATTATCCCGACACCACGCTCGCGCGGCGTGCTGGTTTTTCCGGAAACATTACCTGCACCAAGACACAAGCAGGTAGCACGGAATCGAAGACGATTTCAGTGAGTATTGCCCCCGGCACTGCAAATGCCCGACCGATTTGCCGTAATTTCGGTCCGGCGATGGTAAATTCCGGATTCACCTCGCTCGTGCTTGGCCATGGCACCGGGCTGGAAACCACAAGGTTCACCGGAATTGTCAATCAGGATGATGTGCTGCAAATTGCAGTGACAGAAGAGGCGGCGGTGCCTGCCACCGAATATATCTGCACCTTCACCAAGAATGCGAATGAGGTTAATGACATTGCGGATGTCAGTTTGACCTGGGATCAGGACCCCTGCAATTAACCCAAACGCTGCTCTGGCGGGGCTGGTTTTGCTCATAAAAACCCCGCCGAAAGGCGGGTTTTTATTAAGTTTGGCGCCCGAAGTTGGACTCGAACCAACGACCCCCTGATTAACAGTCAAGTGCTCTAACCGGCTGAGCTATTCGGGCAAGGGGTCTATTTTCGCCCAGACCGCCCTTGGCGTCAATAACCGCGGGCTCCGGGTTCAGAAGACGCAGGCCAACGCCGTGCGTTCGGCATCCGGCACGCCCCGGCGCAGATTGCCGGTATTGCTGACCACCAGGGTCTGCGCCTTATCCGCGCCGCGCCGGTCGCACAGGGTGAAGGTGGCATTACTGCCGGCATTGCCGCCGTTGCCCTGGAATACGATCCGGGTTCGTCCGCTGCTGCTGATCAGGCGGGCGTTTTCCACTTCGGTCTGCCGCAGGATGACCCCTTCATCCGGCTCGCGCTCGCGGTTGGCGTTGCTATCCAGGAACCCGATCCAGCCTTTGCTCCAGTCGAAGCTGGGGGTGCAGCGGATGCCGTCGTGGCTCGGGCACAGGGTGGTGCGGGTGCCGTGTAGTGCCGCTTTGTGGGAAGACTGCATCAGACTGGACAGCAGGGCGGCCTGCATCGCCGCAGAATCCCCGGCGTAGCGCGCTGAAAGAAAAGCCGGTAGGGCTATGCCGGCCAGAATACCGGCGGTGGCCAGACCGAGGATGAGTTCAATCAGGGTAAAACCGTGGATAGGACGGGACATGGGGATCCTCCGGAGCTGGGAATTCCAGTCTGAATAAACGCCGAAAGCGCGGAAGTAGGTGAAAGCGGGGCCGCGCTGTGCGAAAATCCCCAATTGGCCCTGAAAAAAGTCTGCATGGACACCCCCTTCCGTCTGGTTTCCCCGTTTTCGCCCGCCGGCGACCAGCCGCAGGCCATCGAAAAGCTGATTGCCGGCTTCGAATCCGGCATTGCCGCGCAGACCCTGCTGGGCGTGACCGGCTCCGGCAAGACCTTCACCATCGCCAACGTCATCCAGTCCATCCAGAAGCCGACCCTGGTGCTGGCTCCGAACAAAACCCTGGCCGCGCAGCTGTACGGCGAATTCAAGAGTTTCTTTCCGGACAACGCGGTCGAGTACTTCGTCAGCTATTACGACTACTACCAGCCCGAGGCCTATATTCCGGCTTCCGACACCTTCATCGACAAGGACAGCTCGATCAACGAACACATCGAGCAGATGCGGCTGTCGGCGACCAAGGCCCTGCTCGAGCGGCGCGATGCCATCATCGTGGCATCGGTGTCCTCGATCTACGGCCTGGGCGATCCCAACGAATATTTCCGCATGGTGCTGCATCTGGTGCGCGGCGACCGCATCGACCAGCGCGAACTGATCCGGCGTCTGACCGAGATGCAATACACCCGCAACGATATCGAGCTCAAGCGCGCCACCTACCGCGTGCGCGGCGAGGTCATCGACATCCATCCGGCCGAGAGCGATTACGAGGCGATCCGGGTCGAGCTGTTCGACGGCGACATCGAGAACATCGCGGTGTTCGATCCGCTGACCGGCGAGGTGCGCCGCAAGCTGCCGCGCTATACCCTGTATCCGAAATCGCATTACGTGACCACGCGCCGGACCATCCTGGATGCGGTCGAAACCATCAAGGCCGAGCTGAAAGACCGGCTCGAATACTTCTACCGCGAGAACAAGCTGGTCGAGGCGCAGCGTTTGGCGCAGCGCACCCAGTTCGATATCGAGATGATGCTCGAGGTCGGCTTCTGCAGTGGCATCGAAAACTATTCCCGACATCTCACCGGCCACATGCCCGGCGAACCGCCGCCGTGCCTTTACGATTACCTGCCCCCGGATGCATTGTTGGTGGTCGATGAATCGCACGTGACCGTGCCGCAGCTGGGCGCCATGTACAAAGGCGACCGTTCGCGCAAGGAAACCCTGGTCAACTTCGGCTTCCGGCTGCCTTCGGCGCTCGACAACCGGCCGCTGAAGTTCGAGGAATGGGAGCGCCGCGCGCCGCGCAGCGTGTATGTGTCGGCCACGCCCGGACCTTACGAGCTCGAGCATTCGAAGGGGCAGGTGGTCGAATTGGTGGTGCGGCCGACCGGGCTGGTCGATCCGCAGATTGAAATCCGGCCGGTGGCCACGCAGGTCGATGACGTGCTTTCCGAGATCCATGAGCGCGTCAAACTCGGCGATCGCGTGCTGATTACCACGCTCACCAAACGCATGGCCGAGAACCTGACCGATTACCTCGCCGAGCACGGGCGTGTTCGATGTGCTGGTCGGCATCAACCTGTTGCGCGAAGGTCTGGATATGCCCGAGGTCTCGCTGGTAGCCATTCTCGATGCCGACAAGGAAGGCTTCCTGCGCTCGACCCGGTCGCTGATCCAGACCATCGGCCGGGCCGCCCGCAATCTGCGCGGTAAGGCCATCCTGTATGCCGATCGCATGACCGATTCGATGAAGGCCGCCATCGGCGAAACCGATCGGCGTCGCGCCAAGCAGGAGCAGTACAACCGCCAGCACGGTATCGTGCCGACCTCAATCAAGCGCGAGATCATGGATGTGATGGAGGGCGCCCGCAGCGAACCTGAGCAGGCCGCGGCCACTCCGGAAACAGGGGTCTCGGTGCTGACCGCCCAGCAGCTGGCCAAGCGTCTGAACGAGCTCGAGGCTAAGATGTTCAAGCACGCCCAGAATTTGGAGTTCGAGCAGGCCGCGGCCTGCCGGGATACCATCGCCAAGCTCAAGCAGCAAGCCCTGCTGCGCTGAGATTTGCCGGAAAGCGGGACTTTATCGTATAATGTCTATCCCGGATTCGGGCGATTAGCTCAGCGGTAGAGCACTACCTTGACATGGTAGGGGTCACAGGTTCGAACCCTGTATCGCCCACCAAAACAGCCACCTGCACAGGTGGCTTTTTTATTGTGCGGGTTTCAGGCGTGCCGCATGCAGGCGCT
>JAJTGG010000033.1 GCA_021299355.1 Lysobacteraceae bacterium | reverse complement strand
CTCTTTGATGAACACGTTGATCTGCGGATTCTGCAGCAGGGATTTGCCATAAACCAGCATTAGCTCCTGCTCGAGTTCTTCAACTGTTTTGCCGCCAGCCAGCACGGTACCAATCAAGGGGAGTGAGATCTGCCCGACGCTATTGACCCGCACTTCGCGTTTTAGGTCTTCATTAAGGAAGACCGACACTTCGAGCAAATCCTGCGGACCGATGCGGTACTCGGTACTGCCGCTATAGACGCCTTTCACCGAAATGTTGTCCGGCAAAGCCAGGTCGGTGGTTGTGGCCACTTTCTTGACCGGTACCGGCGTGGCAACAGGGTCAGCTGCTTGGGCAAATCCGGCAAAAACAAGCAAGAGTAGGATGGGCTGGCAACGTAGCATGATCAGTGGGAATCCTTTCACTCAATGGGGTTTTCGGCCAAATAGGCCGCGCCAGAAGGGTCTGGCCGTTTTTCGGAGGATGGCTTCCGGCAGTGCCGGCAAAGACGCCGGCGGACTATTATCAATGATTCCCTGGGGTCTTGTCACCACCAAATGGGTCGCTTCCTCCGAACCCAAGCGCCGAGAGGCCACTTCACGCGCCTCGGCCAAGAGGGGTGGCCGTCGGTCGATGTGATGGGCGTCTGTGGCGAGGATGTGGCATAAGCCCTCGTCGAGAATGCGCTCGGACCAATATTTCGGGCGCGGCCCATAACGTCCGGTGAGGCTGCCGGAAGTCAGCTGAATCCAAGCCCCAGCCTGAAGCATCCGTTGAAACGCCGGATAATGCTCTTCGATCCAGGTCAAGCGCTCGGGATGGGTAATCACCGGCACATAGCCGGCAGCGACCAGATTGAACACGGAATCTTCCAGGCGCGGCGGTGCCACATGATGCGGCGGCTCGAACAGGAAATAACGCGAACCGTTCAGGCTGGGAATGCGGCCACCACGCAGACCCTCCAGCAGATCGGGGGCCAGATGGGTATCGGCACCTTCCACCAATTGCAGGGGAATATTGGCTTCGGCCAAGGCTAACCGGAAGGCTGCGATTGCAGACCGGATGCCCTCGGCATGGTTTTCGTATAGTCCAGGGTAGATATGTGGTGTACAGGCGGTTATCCGAATCCCGTCATCAACCGCACATCGGGCCATGGCTAAAGAGACCGAAAGATCGGTCGGGCCGTCATCGATGCCCGGCAAAATATGGCAATGCAAGTCAATCATGCGGTATTACCCCGGTGAACGTCCATAAACATCTTCAAATCGCACGATATCGTCTTCCCCAAGATAGCCGCCTGATTGTACCTCAATAAGCTCCAGCGGAATATTGCCCGGGTTTTCCAGCCGGTGCACGCTGCCGAGCGGAATGTAGGTACTCTGGTTTTCCGAGAGCATGAACACCTTGTCGTCGCAGGTGACCCGCGCCGTACCGCTGACCACGATCCAGTGTTCGGCGCGGTGGTGGTGCATCTGCAGACTCAGTGCGGCGCCGGGTTTGACCACGATGCGTTTGACTTGGAAGCGCGCGCCGGCGTCCACCGAATCGTAATTGCCCCAGGGCCGGAACACCTTCCGGTGCCAGGTCGCCTGCGGACGCTGTTCGGCTTTCAAACGCGCCACGATGTCTTTCACTTCCTGCACGCGGTCCTTGTGCGCGACCAGTACGGCGTCGTCGGTGTCGACCACCACGATGTCGTCCAGGCCCAGCAGCGCCAGCAGGCGCTTCTCGCCCATGGCCAGGGTGTTGCGGCAATCCAGTGCCAGCACATCGCCGTGATGGGCATTGCCGTTGCCGTCCTGTTCGGCGACCTGCCAGAGCGCCTGCCAGGAACCGACATCGCTCCAGCCGACGCGGATCGGCAGCACGTATCCGAATGCGGTTTTTTCCATGACCGCATAGTCGATCGAATCCGAAGCCATGGCGCTGAACGCGTCCTTGTCCAGCCGGATAAAGTCGGCATCGCGGACGGCCTTGGCCACCGCGGTTTCGGCCAGGTCCACCATCAGCGGATGCGATTTTGACAGTTCGTCGAGATAGACGCGGGCCTTGAACAGGAACATGCCGGAGTTCCAGAAATAATCGCCGGAGGCGACATAGGCTTCGGCGGTTGCGGCATCGGGTTTTTCCACGAAGCGTTCGATGGCGCGCACGCCCTCGCCGGCTTTGGCCTTGATGTAACCGAACCCGGTTTCCGGCGCTTCCGGCACGATGCCGAAGGTGACGATGGCGCCGCCCTGGGCGGCCGACAGCGCCTGCGTCACCGCGGCCTGGAATCCGGCGACATCGGTGATGGCATGATCGGACGGCATCACCAGCAACACGGCGTCGGGATCGGCGGCCAGCGCCTGGAACGCGGCGGCGGCGATGGCCGGTGCGGTGTTGCGGCCGACCGGTTCAAGCAGCAGCGCGCCGGCCGGAATGCCGATGGCCTGCAGCTGTTCGGCCACCAGAAAACGGTGGCTTTCATTGGCGACCACGATCGGGGCCTGCGCCGACAGTCCGCGCAGACGCAGGGCGGTGGCCTGCAACAGCGAATGCGCGCCGATGACCGGCAGGAACTGTTTCGGGTGCGCTTCGCGCGACAAGGGCCATAAACGGGTGCCGGAGCCCCCGGACAATATCACCGGCGTGATCGAATTCATCGGTACTTCACCTGTAGCATCCAGTATCATGTCTATTAAACCATCATTTCGCCCCAGCTCCCACCCGAGAAATCCCTAGCCGCGCATGAGTGCCTTCCAACGCCCCGCCCAACGCCTGTTGTGGGCTCAAACCGTTCTCGCCGATCCGGCCCTACAGCTGGAAAGCGCGTCGGCCGATGCCAGCTTCCGCAGTTACTGGCGCGGCCACAGCGGCGGCCGCACCTGGATCGTGATGGATGCGCCGCCGGACAAGGAAGACACCGGGCCGTGGCTGGCCATGGCCAAGCGCCTGAGCGATGCCGGATTGAATGCGCCGCTGATCCGCGGCGTGGACGCCGAGAACGGTTTCGTGCTGATGAGCGATCTGGGCACGCGTCTGTTCCTGCCGGAACTCAATGAACACACGGTAAACGGACTGTACGGCCAGGCGCTCGATGCCCTGCTGCAGATGCAGACCCGCGTGGCCTGCGACGACCTGCCGCCCTACGATGAAGCGCGCTTGGTGGCCGAGATGGAACTGATGCCGACCTGGCTGTTCGAACGCCATCTGGGTTTCACCCCGAGCTGCGAACAATGGGAGGTGATCGAAACCGCGTTCCGCGCGTTGGTCAGCAGCGCCGCTTCACAAACGCAGGTGTTCGTGCACCGCGATTACCACTCGCGCAATCTGCTCATCGATGATTCCGGAAACCCCGGTATCCTCGATTTCCAGGATGCCGTGCGCGGCCCGATGACCTACGATCTGGTCTCGATCCTGCGTGATTGCTACATCGCCTGGCCGGTGCAGCGCGTGGAAACCTGGGTCGAGCATTACCGCGAACAGGCTGAAGCCGCCGGCCTGCATACCGGTGGCCCCGAACGCTTCCTGCGCGCCTTCGATTTGATGGGCCTGCAACGGCACATCAAGGTGCTCGGCATCTTCTGCCGCCTGTATTACCGCGATGGCAAAGCCGGTTACCTCAACGATCTGCCCTTGGTCTGGCAATACACCCGCGACATCGGACGCAAGTATCCGGAAACCCAAGCACTGATTGACCTGATTGAACAGGCCATCGGTGACCGCGACCTACTCCTGCCGAGCGCCTGATGGACGCGCTGATTTTCGCCGCCGGCAAAGGCGAACGCATGCGTCCGCTGACCGAAACCACGCCCAAGCCCTTGCTGGTCTGCGGCGGCAAACGTTTGATCGAATGGCATCTGGAAAAACTGGCCGGCATCGGCGTGCGCCGGGTGGTGATCAACACCTCCTGGTTGGCCGACTGTTTCGAGCCCGGGCTGGGCGACGGCTCGCGCTGGGGACTGCATCTGGTGTATTCCTATGAAGGCATCGAACCGCTGGAAACCGGCGGCGGCATGGCTAAGGCCCTGACCCACATGGATGGCGCGCCTTTCCTGGCAGTGAACGGCGATGTGTTCTGCGATGTTGATTTCGCCAAACTTCCCAAATCGCCCGATGGCCTGGCGCATCTGGTGATGGTCGATAATCCCGAACACAACCCGAAGGGAGATTTCGCCCTGCAGGCTGATGGCCGTCTGGCCTCGGAAGGGCCGTCGCGTCTGACCTTTTCCGGCATCGGCGTGTACCGTCCGGAATTGCTGTGGGAGTGCCGATCCGAGTGGCAGCAAAGCGATATCGCGCATCCGCGCTTCAAACTGGCACCGATTCTGCGCGCGGCGATGCATGCCGGAAAAATTTCCGGCGAGCACCACCGCGGACAATGGACCGATGTCGGCACGCCGGAACGCTTAACGGAATTGGATCGCACACTGCGCAGCCCGTAAGGCGGCCTCAACCCTCGGTGTGCAGCACCGATTTGATGAACGGTACGGTCAGGCGCCGTTGCGCGGCCAAGCTGGCATGATCGAGCCGATCGAGCAATTGGCTGAGCGTATGCAGATCACGGCTGACCCGGGTGAACAGATAATCCAATACCGCCTCATCCATCTGCAGGCCGCGGCCGGCGGCGCGGCGTTGTAATACGCGGCGTTTGCCGAACTCATCGAGCACCTCGGCATGCAAACGCAATCCCTGCTCGAGGCGCGACACCAGATCCGGCAGGCTGATGCCGAGTTGGGCCGGCATGGCGTTGGCGGTGAACAGCAGACGCATGCCCTCGGCGCCGGCACGGTTGTAGAAATGGAACAGGGCTTCTTCGGCGGCGCGGTTTCCGGCCAGGGCCTGCACGTCATCCAGACACACCAGTGCCAGACCGTTCAAGCCGTCCAGCACCTCGCCCAGCATGACGGCGGCACGGGTCAGCGGCACATAGACCGCCGCCTGCCCCAGCGCAAGCGCATGCCCGGCGCTGGCCCGCAGCAAATGGGTTTTACCGGCGCCTTGGGCGCCAACCAGAAAGATGTGATGTTCGGCCTTGCCTTCGGCAGCCTGCTCGAAAGCCTGCCGGAGCGGGTCCTGACCGAGGAAATCGATGAAACGATGGTCGGTGCCGGCCTTGAAGGCCAGCGGCAACTGCGTGTTCACACGTCGGGCCTTGGCGGTGGATCGATGTCCGGCGGTGGCGGTTGGGCCGCGTACATACGGCTTGTCAGATAGCGTTCTTCGTAGAGGTATTTGAACACCACATTGAGCACGGCCGAGACCGGCAAGGCCAGCAGGATGCCGATGAAGCCGAACAGCAGACCGCCGGCCATCAGCACGAAAATCACCATCACCGGATTCAAGCCGATGCGGTCGCCGACGATGCGCGGGGTCAGGATGAAACTTTCGGTGAACTGGCCGATGCCGTACACCACGCCGACCCAGAGCAGATGCTGGACATCGCCGAACTGGATGATGCTGGCGATGGCGGCCAGCACGATGCCGACCACGAAGCCCATGTACGGTACGAAATTCAAGGCGCCGGACAGGAAGCCGATGAGCAGTGCCGACTCGATGCCGACCAGCCACAGGCCGCCGGCATACAGCATGCCCAGGCAAAGCATGACCCGGAACTGGCCGTCGATGAAACCGCCCAGCACGCTGTTCGACTCGCGGCTGAGCCGGACCACGGTGGCCTCAAACGGGCGCGGAATGGCCTGATGCAGTTTGCCCAGGATCAGGTTCCAGTCGCGCAGGAAGTAGAAGGTGATCAGCGGCACCAACAGCATATTGGACACGAAGGCCAGGACCGCGCCGGAAGAACGGGTAATGGTGCCGATCAGGGACGCCGCGGCATTGCCGATGTCCTTTTTATAGGGTTCGATCCAGGCTTCGAAATGTTCACGATCGGAAAAATTCGCGGCATCGATGGGCAGATGCAGTGCCAGCCAGGGCAGCGCCGTTTCGCGGACCCAGATCAAAAACCGCGGCACACCGTCGACCAGTGATGACAGTTGCATCCACAGCAGCGGAATCAGGATCAGCAGGCCGAGGACCAGGCCGCCGAACAGCACAAGCAAAGCCAGCAACACGGCAGTGTCGTGCTTCAAGCCCCAACGCTCGAAACGGCGCACCAGCGGCAGACCCATCCAGGCCAACACCAGCGAGAAGATGAAGGGGAACAGAATCGGACTCAGCAGCCAGACCGCCGCGGCCAGCAGCAGCAGGAGCAGCGGAAATTGCCATTTAAGGGGAATCATCGGTCGGCGTTCCGCAGCAGATAGCGTTCGACGGATTCGCTGCGCGGCAACGCGTCGGGCCCATCGCCGGGCGCCGCCGGCAGGGCGATGCTGACCGGACCCAGCGGCTGCAGCGTGTTGTTGCTGCGCATCAGACCGCGGAAGGCATTGACGCCGCTGCGCAGATCGACCCGCAACAGAAGCTTGCCGGGCATGGCGACATCGACATCGACTGCGCGCACCGAAGGATGGGTCTGCAGGAAGCCGATGGCGCGCACGTAATCGGACAGGGCGTTGATGCCGCTGATTTCCATCCGCACCACGCCGGAACGGCCGGCATCCAGCACGCTGGAATCGCGCTTGGCGAAATACTCGGCGGTGCGGTCGGCGCCGGAGGCGATGACCTTGCGGGCATCGGCTTCGGTGACCGGCCAGCGCGACAGTTCCGCGCCATCCTGCCAGAGCAGCCACCAGGCCGACCAGCCGCTGACCGAACGGTAGACTTTGCCAACCAACATGGTGGTGTTGCGGTAACGGGCATTGATCGAATCCAGCGCCTTGCCATCGAGATTCTGGATGGCCGGCACCGCCGCCTGATCGGCAGCACTGCCCTGCGGTACCAGGAAACGGATGCCGCGTTCCAGACCGCGGTCGGCCAGGGATTTGATCACATTCAACTGCTGCGAAGTCACCAGACGCGGACCGCGGCCGTCATCGATGGTGAGCCACAGCATCGGTTTCGGGCGTTCACCGGTCCAGTACCGGTAACCGGCGGCGGCGATCAGCGAATCGACCGGATTGGGATCGAAACTGACCCGCATTGAGGCTTTCAGCACCGGCGCACCGCCGACCAGGGTATTGCCTTCGGTGTCGGATGCGGTCTGATTGGCATTGCTGGACTGCACCCACATCGGGGCATTGGCCAGCGCACCGCGGATGACCGGATTGCCGCCGGCATCGGTGCGTCCGGTGAGCTGATTGACGACTTGCACCAGTGCCCGCGCATAGGCGGCGTTGCGGGCCGCTTCACCCTGCGACAGCAGTTCGACGGTGGTGCTGTACAGTTCGGGATTGCGCACCGGACGCTTGCGTTCGACCGGCGCAGTCTCTGCGGCCGCGGAAGCCGGCAAGGTTTTGCCCGCCGGCGGTTTGGCCGGCGCCGCAGTCTGCGCGGCCAGCAGGCCAGCGCCCGCCATCAACAGCGAAAACAGGGCGATACGGGCGAAATGGCGGGAAATCATGGAGGTATCTTGCCTCAGTTTATGGGGTTTTGCACCGTCTATTATCGCTTAACTGGTAGAATACGACTTTCTTTTTTCGGAATGACGGCGTGACCCCGGAAAACACCCCTCTGAGCTACCGCGATGCCGGCGTTGACATCGATGCCGGCAACACCGTGGTCGAACGCATCAAACCCCTGGTCAAGAAAACCTTCCGTCCCGAAGTCATGGGCGGACTGGGCGGCTTCGGCGCTTTGTTCGATCTGTCCGGCCGTTACCGCGAACCGGTGCTGGTGTCCGGCACCGATGGCGTCGGCACCAAGCTGAAACTGGCACAGCAGTTGAACCGCCATGACAGCATCGGCATCGATCTGGTCGCCATGTGCGTCAACGACGTGCTGGTGCAGGGCGCCGAACCGCTGTTCTTCCTCGATTACTTCGCCACCGGCAAACTCGATGTCGAGACCACGGTGGCGGTGGTCGGCGGCATCGCCAAAGGCTGCGAACTGAGCGGCTGCGCGTTGATCGGCGGCGAGACCGCGGAAATGCCCGACATGTACCCGCCCGGTGAATACGATCTGGCCGGCTTCACCGTGGCCGCCGTGGAAAAATCCGAAATCATCGACGGCAGCGACGTGCGCGCCGGCGACATGCTGATCGGCATCGATTCCTCCGGCCCGCACTCCAACGGCTATTCGCTGGTCCGCAAGATCTATGATCGCGCCGGCCGGCCCGCCGCGCTCGACGTCGGCGGCGTTGCGCTGATCGACGCACTGATGGCGCCGACCCAGCTTTACGTGAAACCGATTCTGGCCCTGCTCAAGCAGCACCGCATTCCGGCCATGGCCCACATCACCGGCGGTGGCTTGAGCGAAAACATCATCCGCGTCATTCCCGATGGTCTCGGCCTCGACATCGAAGCCAGCACCCTGGTGCTGCCGCCGGTGTTCGATTGGCTGCAACGCGAAGGCAATGTCGCCGCGCCGGAAATGTGGCGGACCTTCAACTGCGGCGTCGGTTTCGTGCTGGTCGTGCATCCGGATCAAAGCGCCGCCGTCGGCAACGCACTCGATGTGCTCGGCCTTGGCCATAAAACCATCGGCCAGGTGGTCGCACGCAGCGGCGATGAGCGCACCCGCATCGCCTGAACCGCTGCGGGTCGCGGTCTTCGCCTCCGGCCGCGGCAGCAATCTGCAGGCTCTGCATCAGGCCATCCTCTGCGGCGCCCTGCCCGCGCAATTGGTCGGTGTGTTCTCCGATAAAGCCGGCTCCGGCGCTCTCGCTTACGCCGAAACACAGCGCATTGCGCACAGCCACCTCGACCCGAAATCGTTTGCCACGCGCGAGGATTTCGATGCGGCCTTGATGCAGAACGTCGCCGCCGTTTGTCCTGAACTGATTGTCTGCGCCGGTTTCATGCGCATCATCTCGGAGACCGGCATCGCTAAGGCGCCCTGTCCGATGATCAACATCCATCCTTCCCTATTGCCCAAATACCCCGGCCTGCATACCCATGCCCGCGTGCTGGCGGCCGGCGATGCCGAACACGGCGCCAGCGTACATCGGGTCGAGCCCTTACTCGACGGCGGTCGGATTCTGACTCAGGCCAAAATCGCCGTGCTGCCCGATGACACGCCGGAACAGTTGGCAGAGCGGGTTCTCGCCATCGAATATCCTCTCTTAATCGCAACTGTACGGGCCATCGCCGAAGGCCGGATCAGGCTGAATGAGGGAACGGACACTCGGGTATCATGGCTCAATCACCGACTCGAACTGGAATGACCATGCGCCGCATCGCCATCGGTTTTATGCTGCTGAGCTTCAGCGCCACCGGACTGGCCGATAGCCTGGACGCTTTTTCCTATAAATTCCGTCTTTTCCGAAACGGCTCGGCACTCGGCACCGCCGATATGCAGTACACGCTCAAAGAGGACGGCTTTTCGCAATTCAGCACCCGCACCAACGGCACCGACGGCATGGCCAGTCTGGCCGGCGCCAGCGTCACCGAGAACAGTCAACTGATCCGCCGCAACGGCGAACTGGAACTGGTCAGCAGCCGCATCGACACCAAGGTGGCCTGGAAGACCGGCACCAAATCCACCGCGCTGCAGAAAGGCGCGAAATTCTACGAATACGTCGACGGCAAAGACCGCCGTCAGCTTGCCTATGTTCCGGGCCTGATCGACCAGCACAGCCTGACCCTGGCCCTGCTGGAAGACCTGCGCGCCGGCAAAGGTCCGCAGTTCGTTTACAAGGTCATCAACAAAGGGCGTCTGGAAACCTATACCTTCAAGCGCGTCGGCGAACAGAAACTGGACACGGCGCTGGGCAAGCGCGATACCGTGCGCATCGACCGCATCCGGGAAAGCAGCGATGGCCGCAGTACGCGGATTTATTTCGCCAAATCGCTGGATTACGCGCCGGTGCTGATCCAGGAACTCAACAGCAAAGGCGACAACATCGAGATGCGCATCCTGTCGGTGCGCTGATCAGCTCACGCGTTTGATGCGGGCGCCCAGTCCGCGGAATTTCTCTTCGATGTTTTCATAGCCGCGGTCGATGTGATAGATGCGGTCGATGACGGTTTCGCCCTTGGCGACCAGACCGGCCAAGACCAAGGAGGCCGAAGCCCGCAGATCGGTGGCCATCACCGGCGCGCCGGTCAGCACCTGCACGCCGCGCACGATGGCGGTATGGCCGTCGATCTTGACATCGGCACCCAGGCGTTGCAGTTCGTTCATGTGCATGAAGCGGTTTTCGAAAATGGTTTCCTTGATCACCCCGACGCCGTCGGCGATGCAGTTCATCGCCGCGAACTGCGCCTGCATGTCGGTCGGGAATGCCGGGTAAGGCGCGGTGGTGATGTTGACCGCTTTCGGACGGCGGCCAGCCATGTCGAGCGTGATGCTGTCGGCGGTCGAGCTGATGTCGGCGCCGGCTTCAGCAAGCTTCTGCAGCACGGAATCCATGTAATCGGCACGTGCACGCCGGCACACCACGCGACCGCCGGTCATCGCCGCCGCCACCAGGAAGGTGCCGGTTTCGATGCGGTCGGCCTGCACCTGATAGCTGCCGCCATGCAGGCGCTCCACGCCTTCGATGGTCAGGGTGCTGGTGCCGATGCCGTCAATTCGGGCGCCCAGGGTCTGCAGACACAGGGCCAGATCGATGATTTCCGGTTCCTGCGCGCAGTTTTCCAGAATGGTCGTGCCTTGGGCCAGGACCGCCGCGCTCAGCACGTTTTCGGTGGCACCGACGCTGACCATGTCGAACACGAAACGGCCGCCTTTGAGACGGTCGCATTTGGCTTTCACGAAACCGTTTTCAACGGTCACTTCGGCGCCAAGCGCCTGCATGCCGCGGATGTGCAGATCGACCGGGCGTGAACCGATGGCACAGCCACCGGGCAGCGAGACCTCGGCATGGCCGAATTTCGCCAGCAAGGGACCGAGCACCAGAATCGAGGCGCGCATGGTCTTGACCAGCTCGTAGGGCGCCACGGTCTGATTGACCGAACGCGGATCGATGTGCAGGGTCTGGTGATCATCGACGGTGATCTTGGCTCCGAGCGCACCGAGCAGGCTGATGGTGGTGGTGACATCGTGCAGGTGCGGCACATTCGACAGGGTCACCGGCTCATCGGCGAGGATGGTGGCGCACAGGATGGGCAGCACGGCATTCTTGGCGCCGGAAATCTGCACCTCGCCGTTGAGTACTTCGCCGCCGTTGATGATGATCTTGGCCATGGTCGTCCTCAGGCACGTCCGGCTTCGGCCGGAGTCAGGGTTTTGAGGGCGAGCGCGTGGATTTCACCGCCCATTTTGTCGCCGAGGGTGGCATACACCATGCGGTGCCGGGCCAGCGGCAGCTTGCCGGCGAAGGCTTGATGCACGATCAGGGCTTCGAAATGCACGCCGTCATCGCCGAACACCTCGACCTGGGCACCGGGCAGACCGGCTTGAATCATCTGGGCTATGGTCTCGGGAGACATCCGCACACGCTCGCATCATAAGTCGTACAATAAGGCGACATGATACCGCTAAAGACGGCCGATGACCCTTCACAGCGCTGAAAAATTTTCGAGCGATGACGCCTGGATCCGAGCCGGGCGACGGGTGCTGTCGGTGGAAATCGAGGCACTGCAGCATCTGGAAAGCCGGCTTGATGCGGCCTTTGCCGAAGCCTGTCGGCGTCTGCTGGCCTGTACCGGCCGCGTGGTCTGTACCGGCATGGGCAAATCCGGCCACGTCGCCAACAAAATCGCCGCCACGCTGGCCTCCACCGGCACCCCGGCGTTTTACGTGCATCCGGGCGAAGCCAGTCACGGCGATCTGGGCATGATCACCGACGCCGACGTGGTGCTGGCCCTGTCCTACTCCGGCGAGTCCGATGAAATCAACATGATTATGCCGGTGCTCAAGCGGCAGGGCAATGTCATCATCAGCATGACCGGCAAGCCGCAGTCGCGTCTGGCGGGATTCTCCGATGTGCACCTGGACGTCACCGTACCGGAAGAAGCCTGTCCGCACGGCCTGGCACCGACCTCCAGCACCACGGTCAGCCTCGCCCTCGGCGACGCCTTGGCTGTGGCCTTGCTGGAAGCGCGCGGTTTCAGTTCCGACGATTTCGCCCGCTCGCATCCGGCCGGCAGTCTTGGCCGCCGCCTGCTGGTGCGTATCGACGACCTCATGCACCAAGGCCGCGATCTGCCAGCCGTGGGTCCGGAAGCCAGCGTGACCGAGGCCCTGCTTGAAATCAGCCAGAAACGTCTGGGCATGACCGCCGTACTCGATGCCGAGCGCCGTCTGCTGGGCGTATTCACCGACGGCGATTTGCGCCGCGCGCTGGGCAACGGTCCAATCGACTTCAATACCACGCCGGTTTCGGCACTGATGGCCAAACACCCGAAAACGGTTCCGGCCGGCCATCTGGCCGTGGAGGCCGCGCACCTGCTCGAACAGCACCGCATCAATGGCTTGTTGGTTGTGGATGCCGAGGGTTGCTGCGTCGGCGCGCTCAATATCCATGACCTTCTTCGGGCACGGGTGGTCTGATGGCCAGTGCCGATGCCCGCGCCAAGAACATCCGACTGGTCTGCTTCGATGTCGACGGCACGCTGACCGACGGCCGGCTGAGTTTCGATGAGAACGGCGCTGAAACCAAATCCTTCCACGTCCATGACGGCCAGGGCCTACGCCTGCTCGAGGATTGCGGCATCCGGGTCGCGCTCATCACCGCGCGCCACAGCCGCATCGTGCAGGCCCGCGGCCGCGACCTGCGTCTGCAGCATGTATTCGATGGCGTCACCGACAAACTGGCGGTAGTCCGCGAACTGTGCGCCGCCGAGGGCATCACGCTGGATGAAGTCGCCTACATGGGCGATGACTACCCCGATCTGGCATGCCTGCAGTCGGTTGGCCTGCCGGCCTGCCCGGCCGATGCCTTGACGCCGATCCAGGCCACGGCCCTGTGGACCAGCCGGTTCAACGGCGGCCATGGCGCTGCCCGTGAATTCTGCGATTTCATCCTGTCCATCCAGGGCAAGGATGAAGAGTTGCAGCGCCGGTTCGGTGCCTCGTGAATTACCGCAAGGCCACGCTGGCCATGAGCGTCGCGGTCGCGGTCCTGGCCATGGTGGTCTGGGACATGCGCGGCGGGCGCGACCAACAGGCCGAAAAAACCGCACGCTCGGACTACCGTCTGCAGGATTTCAGCATGCAGGCCTTCAATGAAGACGGCAAGACGGCGTTCTCCCTGAAATCACCCCTGCTCGAACGTGATCCCGACGGCAAATCGCTCACCATCCAAAAGCCGGTGTTCGTGTTTCCCGGCGAGGAAGCGGACCGGAACTGGGGCGCCGTCGCCGACAGTGCCTGGGTCTCCGACCGCGCGCGCGAAATCCGCCTGCAGCAGAACGTGCTCATCACCGGCCCGGTATCGCCCAAAGGCCTGAAAACCGAATTCAGCGCCGCCGAACTGAGCATTTTCCCCAAGGAAAACCGGCTGCACAGCACCGGCCAAGTGACCGTCAACCATGGCCGCTCTATACTCAGCGGAGTCGGCCTTGAAGCCGACATGAAGCAGCGCCGCGTCCAATTACTCGCCAAGGTCACCGCCCGTTATGCGCCCGAATAATCTGTTTCCCGTGCTGCTGTTTGCCGCCCTGTTCGCCGGCCAGTCCGATGCCAAGAGCAGCGATCGTAAACAACCGATGGACATCAGCGCCGACAATACCGATGCCCTGCTGACCGATACCAGCGAGTCGAGCATCAACGGCAATGTGCTGATCACCCAGGGCAGCCTCAAGATCGAAGCCGACAAGGCGGTGATTTCGCGGGTCAAAGGCGACGTGGTCAAGGTCACGCTCAGCGGCGCGCCCACGCGCATGCAGCAGACCAATGACAACGGCGATGTGATGAAAGCTTCGGCCAAACAGATCGTGTACCTGATCAGCAGCGAACAGATCCAGCTCAATGGCGGCGTCATCATCGACCAGGCGCGTGGCAGCATGCGCGGCGAATCGATCCGCTACGACCTCAAGACCGGCCGACTGACCGGCGGCGGCAATGGCGGACGCGTGCAGATGCGCCTGAACCCGGCCAGCGGAGCCGGCAACTGATGCTCAGCGCACGCGGCCTCAAAAAATCCTACAAACAGCGGGCGGTCGTGCACGATTTCGGGCTCGATCTCAATCCGGGCGAAGTGGTCGGTCTGCTCGGCCCCAACGGTGCGGGAAAAACCACCTGTTTCTACATGATCGTCGGACTGGTGTCCGCGGATGCCGGCCGCATCGAACTCGACGGCCGCAACATCACCGGTCTGGCCATGCACGAGCGCGCCCGGCTCGGACTGGGCTATCTGCCGCAGGAAGCCTCGGTGTTCCGCAAGATGTCGGTATCGGAAAACATCCTGTCGGTGCTCGAACTGCGCGCCGATCTCGATGCCGACGGGCGCGATGCGGCGCTGCATTCCCTGCTCGATGAATTGCAGATCGCCCATGTCGCCACCCAGATGGGGGCCAGCCTGTCCGGTGGCGAACGCCGGCGTGTCGAAATCGCCCGCGCCCTGGCCGCCAATCCGCGCATGATCCTGCTCGATGAACCCTTCGCCGGCGTCGATCCGATTTCCGTGCTCGACATCCAGACCATCATCCGCCACCTCAAACAGCGGGGCATCGGCGTGCTGATCACCGACCACAACGTCCGTGAAACGCTCGGTATCTGCGACCGCGCCTATATCCTGTTCGAAGGCACGGCCTTGGCCGAAGGCGAACCGGGCTATCTGATGGATCATCCCGACGTCCGCCGCGTCTATCTGGGCGAGCAGTTCAAGCTGTAATCCGTGCATGAAGGCCCGTGCGCAGCTCTCGCCCCGGCAAAGCACCAAGCTGACTCCCCAGCTGCAGCTCGCGCTCAAGCTGCTGCAATGCACGCAGACCGAACTCGAGCAGGAAATCGACAACGCGCTGGCCGCCAATCCGATGCTGGAACGCGTTGATGCCGACACCGAGGCCGCCGCCCTGCCCGATGCACCGGCCGACTTTTCCGATGATGCAGAAGCCGGAGACAGTGCGGATGCGGATGCGGATTTCCGGCATGCCGCCACCCCGGAGGCGGAGGAATCCCTTTGGGATTTGATGCCGGAACCCAAAACCCTGCGCAGCCACCTCGGCGAACAGCTGCAGCTCAGTGGCCTGAGCCGTCGTGATCAGGCCATAGGCGAGGCCGTGATTGATAGTCTGGATGATGACGGTTACTGCCAGGCCAGCGCCGATGATTTGCGCATTGCCAGCGCACTGATGCCCCCGGCCCATGAGGATGAAATCGAAGCGATACGCCATCTGATTCAGCGTTTCGACCCGGTCGGTGTCGCCTCACGCTCGCTGTCGGAATGCCTGCAGGTGCAGCTGGCGCATATCGCGGCGGAGCCGGGACTGTTGGCGCTCGCCACCGACATCGCCTTGCGTCATCTGGATGTTCTGGCCAAAGGCGGCGCAACGGCAGTGGCCAAGGCCGGCGGCTTCGAGGTGCTGGCTGGGCACCGCGGAAGCCGTGGCCCTGCTGAAAACCCTGGACCCCAAACCCGGCGCCCTGTTCCAGCACTCCCGCACCGAGTATGTCGAGCCCGATTTTGCCGTACTGCCCAAACGCAATGGCTGGCAGGTGCAGAGCCTGCGTGATGCCGGCCAGCAGCTGCGACTGAATGCCTATTACCTCAAATTGGCCCGCAACAGCCGGGGTGCTGATGCCGCCCATCTGGCTCAGTATCTGCAGGAGGCACGCTGGCTGATTGCCGGTATCGCATCGCGCCGCGATACCCTGCTGAAGGTGGTGAAGGCGGTGGTCCGCAAACAGACACCCTTCCTGGAGTCCGGTCCTTCGGCCCTGCAGGCCATGAGCATGCGCGAAATCGCCGAACGTATCGGCCTGCACGAATCGACGGTATCCCGTGCCTGCAGCGGCAAGTGGCTGGCCACACCGCACGGCATGATCGAGCTGGGCAGTCTGTTCGGCTCCGGCATCACCGATGATTCGGGAACCGTTCAGGCTGCCGGCGCCGTCCAGAGCCAGATCGCCGACCTGATTGCGGACGAGCCGGCCGGCAAACCGCTGTCGGATGCCAAGCTGGAGCAGCTGTTGGCGGCCCGCGGCCTGCCGGTAGCGCGCCGGACCATTGCCAAGTACCGGGAAGCGCTCGGCATTCCGCCTTCACCTCTCCGGAAAAAATCGGTGTGAACGGCCGTGCGGGCTTGATTCTTTTTTAACACCGCCTGTGCTAGTTTGGAGATGAACACCTAAGAAGGAGATCACCATGCAACTGCACATCACCGGACACCAGGTCGACGTCACCGCCGCCATCCGCAGCTACGCGGAAGATAAAATGGCCCGCATCGGCAAGCACTTCGACCATCATCTCGACATCAAGATGATCCTGTCCGTGGAGAAGCTCGAACAGAAAGCCGAAGCCACCCTGCACACGCCCGGTAAAAACCACTTCGCTTACGCCACCGCACCCGACATGTACGCCGCCATCGATCTGCTGGCCGACAAACTGGACCGGATGGTGGTCAAGAACAAGGAAAAAATGAAGGACCATCACCGCGGCGAAAGCGCGGCAAAGATGGAAAAATTTGGCTAGAATGAAGGCAGTCCTTCCTATCGGCTGCCCATGAATACCAGCATCAGCGCCCGCGAGCTGTTCGACCAGTTACAGCAGACACTCGCCTTGCGCTGGTTGGCCGGAAAGTCAGGCAAGGACGTCCGCACCGACCGCAATGAAGTGACTTCCAAACGGCCTTCATTGGCCGGTTATCTGAATGTCATCCATCCCAACAAGGTGCAGGTCCTGGGCTTGGCCGAATTGGCCTGGCTCGACCGCCTTGATGCGCGTCTGCGCTGGGAGAACATCAATAAAATCATCGAACAAAATCCCTTGGCACTGGTCATCAGCCAGGGGCAATCCTGTCCGGCCGATCTGCAACAGGCCTGTGAGGACGCCCAGGTCGCCCTGTGGGTGTCCGACCGGCGTGGCTTTGAATGCCTGAATCTGCTCCAGCATTTCCTGTCAGTGCGTCTGGCACCGCAGACCTCGCTGCATGGCGTGTTCATGGAAATCTTCTCGTTCGGCGTACTGATTACCGGCGAAGCCGGCGCCGGCAAGAGCGAGCTGGCGCTCGAGCTGATCAGCCGCGGCCACCGGCTGGTGGCCGATGACGCGCCCGAATTCACCCAGATCACGCCCAGCATCCTCGAAGGCAGCTGCCCGCCGCTGTTGCAGGACATGATGGAAGTGCGCGGCCTCGGCATCATGAACATCCGCCAGATGTTCGGCGACACCTCGGTGAAGAGCAGCAAGTACCTGAAGCTGATCATCAACCTGCTGCATTTCCGGCCGGAACACAACAATGCCGATTTCCGCCTGACCGGAACGGCTTCCACGCAGCGCGTGCTCGACATGGACATTCCGGTGTTCAATCTACCGGTGGCCCCCGGGCGCAATCTGGCGGTGCTTACCGAAGTGGCGGTGCGTCTGCAGATGCTGCGCCAGCAGGGCAAGGATCCGGCCAACGATTTCATGGCCCGGCACCAGCAGCTGCTCGACAACACGGATGTGTCCTCATGAGCACCACGCCGTCCAGCCTGGTCATCGTCAGCGGCCTGTCGGGCTCAGGCAAGAGCGTGGCATTGCGCACGCTGGAAGATCTCGGTTTCTACTGCGTCGACAACCTGCCGGCCAATCTGCTGCCGGATCTGGTGCAGAACATGGCCAGCGACGACCTGCGCCGGCATCGGGTCGCGGTCGGCATTGACGTCCGCAACCTGACCAACGACCTGGGCCTGATCGGCGATCTGCTGACGCGGGTCAAGGCCCAGGGCTTCGATACCAAACTGGTGTTCTTCGACACCGATGATGCGGTGCTGATCAAACGCTTCTCCGAAACCCGCCGCAAGCATCCGCTCTCGATGCAGGGACTGCCGCTGTCGGATGCCATCGCCCAGGAACGCCGTCAACTGCAGCCCTTGGTGGCGCTGGCCGATCTGGTGGTCGATACCACCGAACTGAATGTGCACCAGCTGCGCAAGCGCGTACTCGATGAAGTGCAGGGCCATGCCCGCAGCAGCATCTCGATTCTGTTCGAATCCTTCGCCTACAAACGCGGCGTGCCGCCGGATGCGGATTTCGTGTTCGATACCCGATGCCTGCCGAATCCGCACTGGGTGCCCGAGCTCCGCCCGCTGTCGGGCAAGGATGCAGCGGTAAAAGCCTATTTCGAGGCCGATCCGCAAGTGGGTATCTATCTGCAGCAGATCATCGCGTTCATCGATACCTGGCTGCCCCGCTTCGAGGCCGAAACCCGCAGCTACCTGACCGTCGCTTTCGGCTGCACCGGCGGCAAACACCGCTCGGTCTATCTGGCCGAAAGTCTGGCCCGGCACTGCAGTGCCGGCGGGCATGATAAGGTAATGGTGTACCACAGGGAACTGGAGTGATTATGGGGGAACGAAAACTCCTGGTGAGCGCGGAAAGCGGACTGCATGCGCAGGCGTCCGCGAAGGTCGTGCAGACCCTCAGCCATTTCGACTGCAACGTCAGTTTCAGCCTCGGCAGCCGCGAAGTGAATGCCAAGAGCATCATGGGCGTGATGCTGCTGGCAGCCGGGCCGGGGCGCGAAATCACCGCGCGCGCCGACGGCGAGGATGCCGATCAGGCGCTGGATGCGCTCGAAGCCTTGTTCCTGCGGCGCTTCGAAGATTAAGCGCTTTCCGTCTTTTCATCGCCGCCGATTGCGCGGATAATACCCGGATTACCGGGAGGGCACCGTATGGTTGAACACGTCCGCCACACCAAGACGGCGCAACAGCTGCGCCTGCTCTCCGACGCGCTCGATTCGGGCCGTCTGGGGCCGGTGCGGCGTCTGGTCAACATCCTGTCACCGGCCGAAATCGGCAACCTGCTGGAATCCCTGCCCGCCGCCAAACGCAACATCGTCTGGGGTCTGGTCGATCCGGAGGACGACGGCGAAGTGCTGGTGCATGTCGGCGAGGACGTGCGCGAAAGCCTGATCGCGGAAATGGACCAGGACGAAATCATCGCCGCCGTGGAAGACCTCGACCTCGACGATCTGGCCGACCTGATCGACGATCTGCCCGATACGGTGATCGAGGAAGTGCTCAAGTCGATGGATCGCGATCACCGCGAACGCCTCGAACAGGCCCTGTCCTATCCCGAGGATTCGGCCGGCCGCCTGATGAACAGCGACGTCATCACCGTGCGTGCCGACGTCAACATCGATGTGGTGCTGCGCTATCTGCGCCTGCGCGGCGAAATGCCGGAGCACACCGACTACCTGTATGTGGTTTCGCGCCGAAACCAGTACATGGGCCGGATTTCGGTCAGCGACCTGCTGACCAAAGACCCTTCGACCGCCATCAACGAACTGATCGACGATGAACAGCCGGGCATCCCGCTGGAAACACCGGACAACGAAGTGGCCACGCAGTTCTCCGACCATGACTGGATTTCCGCACCGGTGGTGGATGCCAACAACATCCTGCTCGGCCGCATCACCATCGATGACGTGGTCGACATCATACGCGCCCAGGCCGAACATCAGGCCCTGAGCGCGGTCGGTCTGGATGAAGACGAAGATCTGTTCAGCCCGGTCCCGCGCGCCGCCAAGCGCCGTGCGCTTTGGCTGGGCATCAATCTGGCCACGGCCTTTCTCGCGTCCTGGGTCATCGGCCAGTTCGAAGGCACGCTGCAGAAAATCGTACCGCTGGCCATCCTGATGCCGATCGTCGCCAGCATGGGTGGCGTGGCCGCCACCCAGACCCTGACCCTGATGGTTCGCGGCATCGCGCTCGGCCAGGTCGGCCTGGGCAATCTGAAAGCCCTGTTCAACAAGGAAACCCTGGTCGGCTTCATCAACGGCATCGTCTGGGCCTTGGTGGTCGGTGTCATTTCGGCACTGTGGTTCGAACCGAAAATCGGCATGGTGATTGCCGCGGCCATGCTGATCAATCTGGTGGTGGCGGCATTGGCCGGTGTGGCCGTGCCTTTGCTGCTGAAACGGATGGACATCGATCCGGCACTGGCCGGTGGCGTGGTGGTCACCACCGTCACCGATGTGATGGGCTTCCTGGCCTTCCTCGGCTTGGGCACCTGGATACTGGTCGGCAGCCCGGCCTGAAGCGTACCGTAAGCTGATGCAGCGCATGGCCATCGCTCTGGCGATTCTCAATGCATTGACCTTCCTGCTGTACGGTACTGACAAGGCCGCAGCCCGACGTGGCGGAAATCGCATCCCCGAAAACGTACTGCACCTATGTGCCCTGATGGGTGGCTGGGTGGGCGCGTTATTGGCACAGCGACTGTTTCACCACAAAACCGGAAAGCGTTCCTTTCAATCCATCTTCCTGATCACGATTTTGGTGAACGGCGCATTCTTATTCTGGGTTTTTCGCCATTGAGAAGCGCACTCAGGTGCCCGCCCGCTCGGCCAGGGTCAAGGCGACTTTATCGCGCAGGTAGGCCGGCTGGATGTACTCCGGCGCCCGTGCCAGACCGGAATTGAATCCGTACGCAGCCAATTGCAGCAGCGCTTCGGGCTGCGGCAGCGCGGCAGCATCGATCCGCTGCATGGCACCGGTGAACGCCGCCGCCAGTTGCCCGGCATAGGCGCCGAACGCCGAACCGGCGCCGATCCACTCGCCTTCAAACGGTAGGGTGATTTCATCGGGTTTGCGCAGAGCCTCGGGTGCCAGGGCTTGGGCAATGCCATCGCACTTCTGGAAATAACCGACATAACACTCGCCCATGCGCGCATCCATGACCACCGCAATCGGACCGTCATGCTCCTGCGCTTGCGCGATTGCCGCCAAAGTCGAAATCGGCAGCACCGGAAGATTCAAGGCCAAGGCCATGCCCTGCGCCAGCGAGACCGCCAAGCGCACGCCGGTAAACCCGCCGGGACCGATACCCACGCCGATGGCCTGCAGATCGAATTTGCTCAGACCGGCATCTGCCAACAACTGCTCGCTCCACGGCAGCACACAGTCGGTATGCCGGCGCGGCGTCAATTCAAAGCGGCCAAAATGCCGGTCGCCGGCCGACACGCCAACGGCACAGGCTTCGGTGCTGGTATCGATGACAAGGAGATTCATGCCGGCACTTTAGCAAAAAATTCGCGGACATCGTCGAGTTCGCGCGTACGCGGAAACGGCGGTAGGGATTGGATGAAGGTTTTACCGTAGGGTTTGCTGACCAAACGGGTATCGCCCATCATCAGCACGCCGCGGTCTTCGAAGCTGCGGATCAGCCGGCCGACCCCCTGTTTCAGGGCGATGACCGCCGAGGGGATCTGCTCTTCCATGAAGGGATTGCCGCCGCGCTGACGCACCGATTCCAGGCGCGCTTCCAGCACCGGATCATCGGGTGCCGCGAACGGCAGTTTGTCGATGATGACCACACTCAGGGCATCGCCGGCGACATCCACGCCTTCCCAGAAGCTGGCGGCGCCGAGCAGCACACCGTTGCCCGAATTGCGGAAGCGTTCGAGGAGTTCCATGCGCGGTGCTGTGCCCTGCACGAACAACGGCCATGGCCCGCCTTCGAGCAGCTGTGCGGCCTGCTTCAGGGCGCGGTGCGAGGTGAACAGCAGGAAGGCGCGGCCGCCGGAAGCTTCCAGTACCGGGCGGGCGGCATCCAACAGGGCATTGACGAAATTCGGACTGGACGGCTCCGGCATCTGCTTGGGCAGATAGAAAAGGCCCTGGTTCTGCCAGTCGAACGGACTGGGTTGTACCAGCACGCGCGGGTCGTTCAAGCCCAGCTTGGCCGCCAGATGATCGACCGAATCGTTGACCGCCAGCGTCGCCGAGGTGAGGATCCAGGCGGCCTGGCTCTGCTCGCGGTAATGCCGCAAGGGCGTCGACACATCCATCGGCGTGGCATTGAGGGTGATGCCGCGCTGGCTGAGTTCATACCAACGCACGGCCGCCATCGGCACATCGGCATCCGGCTCGCGGTTCAGACCGCCGCACCACAAGCGCCAGCGCGCCAGCAGCGCATCGGCGCGAGCCATGCATTGATCCAGCGCCGTCGAAGCGCCCGCCTGCAGCTGCAGAGCGGCCAACAGTTCCTCCGCGCACTCCTGGACATCCTGCAGTGCCTTAAGGATTTTTGGCTGCGCAGCCAAGACCGCGGCTGCGGCCTTGCCGGGAACGGCTTCGCATTCGGCGCGCAGTTGCTTGATGCGCAGCTCGAGCGCTTTGACTGGCGGTGCCAGAAGAATCGAACTGCCGGTGATTTTCCCCGATTCGAGCAGAATGTCCTTGCCCAGATCGAGCCACTGCCGGGTGCTGACCGACTCGCCGAAGAACTGCAGGGCAAGCTCAGGCACCTGATGGGCCTCATCCAGAATGAATACCGAAGCGCCGGGCAGGACTTCACCGAAGCCCTCCTGCTTGATGGCCAGATCGGCCAGCAACAGATGGTGATTGACCACCACGATATCGGCGCTCTGCGCCTCTTGGCGCGCCTTAACCAGATGGCACTCGCTCCAGTAAGGGCATTCGCTGCCAAGACAGTTGTCGGCGGTGGAACTGACCTGCGGCCAGATCGGGCTGTCTTCGGGAATACTGGAAAGCTCAGCCAGATCGCCGCGCTTGGTTTTACCGGCCCACTGCAGCACACGCTGGAATTGCAGCGTGGCCTCGCGGCTGGCGAAGGTTTCGGATTTGGCCTGTTCCATCCGGAACAGACAGAGATAGTTGGCACGGCCTTTCAGCAACGCGGAATGTACCGGCGTCGACAGCGCCTGTTTGATGCGCGGCAAATCGCGGTGATAGAGCTGATCCTGCAGGGCTTTGGTGCCGGTGGAGATGATCACGCGTTTTCCGGACAGCAGCGCCGGCACCAGATAGGCATAGGTTTTACCGGTGCCGGTGCCGGCCTCGGCGATCAGGACCGCGCGGTCCTCGATGGCACGGGCGATTTCCTCGGATAATGCCTGCTGGCTTTCACGGAATGCGAAGCCCTGCAGCTGGCGGGCCAGAAGCCCATCGGCCGAGAGCGCCTCGGCGCATTGTGCCGACCATTCCGACATTACAGGCGCGCCGGGGGAACGAGCGTGCACTCGTTGAGGTTCTTGGCCAGCTGCGGTGGCGGTAGACTGCGTCCCTGCGCCATACGCGCGTAATGCATGGTCAGCCAGTTACGTCGACACAGACTGCCGAGCTTGGCTCCGGAATCGAAGGAGCGCTGGGCATACTGCTCGGCCTGCACCCAGGCCTGATCACGGATGGCGAGCTCGGCACGGCTCTGCAGCACCTGCGGATCGGCAGGATTCACCTGCAGCGCCTGATCGAGCAATGTTTTCGCCTGCGCATAATTGCCCGCCGCTTCGGCCGCCCCTGCGTTGGCCTGCAAGTCGAGGATGACTTCATCGGCCAAGGCATTAAACACGACTTCATTACCGACTTCAGATTGGGCGCGAATTTTATCCAGCATCTGTTCCGGACTGAGATCATGTGCGG
Organism: Lysobacteraceae bacterium; assembly: GCA_021299355.1. GTDB lineage: Bacteria > Pseudomonadota > Gammaproteobacteria > Xanthomonadales > Xanthomonadaceae > Arenimonas. The sequence goes on along the minus strand of JAJTGG010000033.1, from coordinate 559 downwards.
GCACAGGAGTGGTTTCCGGCCGGCTGCAGGCGACGAGCGCAAGCACCAGCACGATCGGCAGAGCGTATTTCATGGACGGTTTCGGACTTCCGGAACCGGTGGCGGCGATTCCTCGCTAGGCGCTGGCTTGTCACCGGTGAACCAGTCAAGCCAGGATCCGGACTCGGATTCTGCCGCAGGACGCTCACCACAGGACACGTTGTCAGAAGGCAGGTAGCCTGCAATGAATACCGCACGTCGCGCACCCGGACAGAAATCATCGGTAGTGGCAAAACGCGAAGCATCCAGATAGGCCCATTCCAGGCCTTCCCCGGAAATGCGCAAGGGCCGGCTCGGCAGCCGCTTGAACAGCTGCGCCCAGACCCGCATGGCGCCGGTCGCGCCGTACAAACCGGTCGGTTCGTTTTTGTCGTTGCCGACCCAGATCACCGCCAAATGGTCACCGGTGTAGCCGGCATACCAGCTGTCGCGCGAATCGTTGCTGGTGCCGGTTTTACCGGCCGATTGCAGATCGCCCAGACCTTCAGACAGCAGGGCGCGGGCACTGCCGGACGTGACC
>JAJTGG010000005.1 GCA_021299355.1 Lysobacteraceae bacterium | reverse complement strand
GTTGGACAGGCGCTGTAGCATGTCGCCAATGTTGACCACGATGGTGTCGGCATCGGCGGTGAAATCGATCCATTCACCCTTGCGCGACAGCACCTGTAGGCCGGCCGCACTCGCGCCCACCAGCAGGGTGATGAAGTTGATGTCCTCATGCGCGCCGGAGCGCACATTCGGCACGTCCGGATTGGTGATTTCTGGATAGTGAATCGGACGCAGAATGGAGTTGCCGTAGTGGGTCTTGTCGGCGAAATAGTTTTCCGGAAGATCGATGTGCAGCGCGAGCGCCGACAACACCTTCGAACCGAGCGTATCGAGTGCGCTGTATAAGCCATACAGGTATTGCTTGAACTGCGGCACTTCCGTGGGCCACAGATTCTCGGCCATGATGTCAGCGTATTGGGAATCACGGGCGATCTCGCGGCCGACATGCCAGAATTCCTTCAGATCGGGATACTGCGAATCCTTGGCGGTTTCGATGCCGAACGGCGTGTAGCCGCGGGCGCCGCCGGTACCGGGTTGGTGATACTGCATCTTGACCGCTTCAGGCAAAGCGAAGAAATCCCGCGAGGCGTTATACGCGCCTTGGATCAGCTCATCGGTCACGCCGTGACCACGGATGCCGAAAGCCTCGCGGTCGGACTCGAAACGGCGGATGTCTAAGGTCGGGATCTGGCTCATCAAAGGGGGTTCCGTGGAAATTTCTGGAAGTATAGGCCGATACGGCTGAGCCGGCCTTGATTGGTGTCAAACCGATGATTTCACCGCGGCGGATAAGGCATCGAGCACGCTCTGCATCAACGCGGCATTCTGGGCCTCGACGGTGACGCGGACCACCGGTTCGGTACCCGAAGCACGCAGCACCAGACGACCCCGGCCTTCGAGTGCGCGCTCGGCATCGGCGCGGGCCGCTTGCACGGCGGCATGCTCCAGCGGTTTGGCCCCGGGCTGCAGACGGACGTTGACGGTTTTCTGCGGAAACGGGGTGTAACCGGCCAGCGCCGCTTTCAGCGTGGTGTTGCCGGCAATCAGCGCCTCAAGAACCTGCAGCGCCGCAACCAGCGCGTCGCCGGTGGAGGTGCGGTCGAGCACCAGCAGGTGGCCTGAGGCTTCACCGCCGAGGATGCCCTGATGTTCCGTCAGGGCCTGATGCACGAAGCGGTCACCGACCTTGGTGCGCAGGAACGGGATGCCTTTGTCGCGGCAATGCAGCTCCATCGCGATATTGGTCATCAGGGTGCCGACCACCGGCCCACGCAGACGGCCGCTAGCCTGCCAGTGATTGGCGAGCACATAAATCAGGGCATCACCGTCATGCAGGGTGCCATCGGCATCGACCATCTGCACGCGGTCGCCATCGCCATCGAAAGCGATACCGAGATCGGCTTTGCTCTCCCACACGAAGGCCTGCAGGGCTTCGGGGTGCGTGGAACCGACACCGTCGTTGATGTTGAGCCCGTTGGGCTGCACGCCGATGCTGACAACCTCGGCACCGAGCTCGGAAAAGACTTCCGGTGCTAGCGCGTAGGTGGCCCCGTGCGCGCAATCGAGCGCGATCTTCAGGCCGCGCAGCGAGAAATTGGCCGGCACCGTACTCTTGCAGAATTCGGCATAGCGGCTGTGCGCATCCACGATGCGCTTGGCCTTGCCGAGTTTTTCCGAGGCGACCGTCGTCAGTGTTTCGTCGAGCTGCGCCTCGATGGCGAGCTCCATGGCATCGCTGAGTTTCTCGCCGCTGGCGGAGAAGAACTTGATGCCATTGTCGTAATGCGGATTGTGCGAAGCGGAAATCACGATGCCGGCATCGGCACGCAGCGATGTGGTCAGGTGCGCCACCGCCGGGGTCGGCACCGGGCCGAGCAGGCGCACATCGACACCGGCCGCGACCAGGCCCGCTTCCAGCGCGGATTCGAACATGTAACCGGAGATGCGGGTATCTTTGCCGATCACCACCAACGGTTTGCCGGCCGAAGCCCGCGCCAGCACGGTGCCGGCAGCCCAGCCCAGCTTGAGCATGAAATCCGGCGAGATGTGGCCTTCGCCGACCTTGCCGCGGATGCCATCGGTGCCGAAATAGCGGCGCGTACCCATGCCGCTCAGGCCGCGTCCGCGCCGTGTTTCGGCTGGCTCATCATCAGCGCCAGCAGATCGGCCAAGCGATCACGCATCTGACGGCGGTCGATGATCAGATCGACGGCGCCGTGTTCGACCAGGAACTCGGAGCGTTGGAAACCTTCCGGCAGGGTTTCACGCACGGTCTGCTCAATCACGCGCGGACCGGCAAAGCCGATCAGCGCTTTGGGTTCAGCCACGTTCAGATCACCCAGCATGCCGAGCGAAGCCGACACGCCGCCGGTGGTCGGGTGGGTAAGCACCGAAATGAACGGCAGGCCGGCCGAGCGCATTTTGGCGATGGCGGCCGAGGTCTTGGCCATCTGCATCAGTGAGAACAGGCCTTCCTGCATGCGGGCGCCGCCGGTGGCGGAAAAGCAGACCAGCGGACAACGGTATTCAATGGCGCGTTCGGCGGCCAGGGCGAAGCGCTCACCCACCACCGAGCCCATCGAGCCGCCCATGAAGCGGAACTCGAAAGCGCTGACGCAGATGTCGCGACCCTTGAGTTTGCCGTGGATGGAAATCAGCGCATCCTTCTCGCCCACCGCTTTCTGCGAGGACTTGATGCGGTCGGCGTATTTTTTCTGGTCCTTGAAATGCAGGGCATCAGTCGGGCCCAGCTCGTCGCCGATTTCGAAAACTTCGCCGTCGTCAAGGAAGGCCACCAGGCGCTCGCGGGCGCCGATCGGCATGTGGTGGTCGCATTTCGGGCAGACGTGCAGGTTGTCGTCCAGCTCAGCGGCATAAAGCGCGGCGCCGCAGCTGTCGCATTTTTCCCACAATCCTTCCGGCACGCCGCGCTTACCGGTCCCTTGGGTCCGGATGCGGGCGGGCATCAGCTTAGTCAACCAACTCATGGCATGTTTCCGTAGAGGCCAGACGACAGTTTACTGCAAACCGGCCGCTCAGGCCGCATCAAGCGCCTGTCGCAGTGGTGCCAGAAAACGCCCTGCGGCCTCGGCCGCCTGCTGCGGCGCTGTGCATTCGGCCAAAGTAGCCACCAGGGCACTGCCGACAATGACACCATCGGCGTAAGCGGCGCAGGCCTTGGCCGTCGCGGCATCCTTGATGCCGAAGCCGACGTATACCGGCACCGGCGCGGCAGCGCGGATGGCGCCGACACGGCGGGTCAAATCGCCCGACTGCGCCAGATCTTTGCCGGTTACGCCGGCCATGGACACGTAGTAGAGGTAACCCTGCGCATGCGCGCAGGCCTCATTCAGGCGCGGACCGTCGGTGGTCGGTGCCAGCAGGGTAATCAGCTGCAAGCCATGCCGGTTCAGCAGCTCCCGTGCCGAGGTCGACTCTTCCGGCGGTAGATCGACGATAAGCAGTGCATCCGCACCGGCGGCGGCGCCATGCTCGGCATACCAGGCCCAACCGCGGCGCTCGATCGGATTCAGATAGCCCATCAGCACGATCGGCGTATCGGCATCGCGCTGACGGAATTCGGCAACCATGGCAAAGATGGCCGGTGCATTGACGCCCCGCTCCAAGGCCCGCTCGGAACTTTTCTGGATGACCACACCGTCGGCCATCGGATCGGAGAACGGCACGCCGAGCTCGATCAGATCAGCGCCGGCTTCCACCAAGGCATGCAGCACCGGCACGGTGGCATCTCGGCTCGGATCACCGGCGGTGATGAACGGCACAAGAGCTTTTCGGCCGTTCGCGGCCAGCGCCGTCAGGCGGCGCGCAAAGCGCGAGTCTGCGCTCATAGGGAAATGCCTTCGCGCTGGGCGATGGTGTAGATGTCTTTATCGCCGCGGCCGGAAAGGTTGACCAGTACGATAGCCTCTTTCGGCAGCGTGGCGGCGGTTTTCATCGCCTGCGCTACCGCATGCGCCGATTCCAGCGCGGCCAGAATGCCCTCGGTACGCGCCAGCAGGTGGAAGGCCTGCATGCATTCGACATCGGTGACGCCAACATACTGTGCGCGACCGGTATCTTTCAGGAACGCATGCTCCGGGCCGACGCCGGGATAATCCAGACCGGCGGAAATGGAATGGGTTTCGGTGATCTGGCCGTCATCGTCGCAGATCACATAGGTGCGGTTGCCGTGCAGCACCCCCGGCACGCCGGCCGCTAGCGAAGCCGCATGCTTGCCGGTGGCCAAGCCCTCGCCTGCCGCTTCGGCGCCGATCAGATTCACTTCGGCATCGTTGAGGAAGGGATGGAACATGCCGATGGCATTGGAACCGCCGCCGACGCAGGCGATCACCGCATCCGGCAACCGCCCATACTGCGCCAACATCTGGGCCCGCGACTCGGTACCGACCACTGCGTTGAAATCGCGCACCATGCGCGGATACGGACTCGGGCCGGCGGCAGTGCCGATGATGTAGAAGGTGTCCTGGATGTTGGACACCCAATCACGCATGGCTTCGTTCAGCGCGTCTTTCAGGGTTTTAGAACCGGAAGTGACCGGCACCACCTCGGCACCCAGCAGTTTCATGCGGAACACGTTGATGGCCTGGCGCTCGATATCCACCGAGCCCATGTACACCACGCACTTCAGGCCCAGGCGTGCGGCCACGGTGGCCGAGGCCACGCCGTGCTGTCCGGCACCGGTTTCGGCGATGACCCGGGTCTTGCCCATGCGCTTGGCCAGCATGGCCTGACCGATGGTGTTGTTGATCTTGTGCGCGCCGGTATGGTTCAGGTCCTCGCGCTTGAGCAGGATGCGCGCGCCGCCGACATGCTCGCTCAGGCGTTTGGCCTCGTAAATCGGGCTCGGACGACCCACGTAATGGGCATAATCGAAGGCCAGCTCGGCCTTGAAGGCCGGATCAGCCTGGGCCGCATCATAGGCCTGTTCCAGCTCAGCCAACGGCGCCATCAGGGTTTCGGACACAAATCGGCCGCCGTAAACGCCGAAGTGGCCGTCAGCATCGGGGTACTGGGAATAATCGAGGGAAGCGTTGGGCTGGGTATCCATAGGCTTCTATTATCGTTCATCCGCATGTGCAGCGCGGATGAAATCCCGCATTTTCATGGCATCTTTGACGCCCGGCGCCGATTCAATCCCGCTCGACACATCCACCGCATAAGGCTTCACGGTGGCAATGGCTTCAGCCACATTTTCAGGTGTAAGGCCGCCGGCCAGGTAAATCGGTTTATCCAGTTCCGGCAGATTGGTCCAGGCGAAGCGTTCGCCCTGCCCACCCATCTCGCCAGGCGCGTGGCCATCGAGCACGAACGCCTGCGCGCTCGGGTAATTTTTTTGGCGCAGGCTGATATCACCAGCCCCTTTACCCATCGCCATTGCCTTGATGAACGGCATTCCGAATTGCGCACAGAACGCATCGGCTTCATCGCCATGGAATTGCAGCAGACTCGGTTGCAGCGCTTGGATGACCACTCGCACGGTGTCGGCATCCGGGTTCACGAACAAAGCGACCAGATCGATATGCGTCGGCACCGCAGCGCGAATCGCCGGCATCGCTTCCAAAGGCACATGACGCTTGCTGCCCGGCACATGCACCACGCCGATGGCATCTACACCGAGGGTTGCCGCCAACGCGGCATCTTCAGCACGGGTAAAGCCGCAGAATTTGATGCGCACGCTCATTTCAGCGTGACCGTTTCGGGCAGGCCACATTCCGGTGGATACAGAGCGCCGAGGAACATCAGGCCTTCGGCCGGCGCGGTCGGCCCGGCCACGGTACGGTCGCGGCCGTCGAGCAGGGTTTTCATCCAGTCCACTGGCTGTTCGCCTTTGCCGATCAACAACAGGCTGCCGACCAGATTGCGCACCATGTGATGCAGGAAGGCGTTGGCCTGTACATCGAAATAAATCGTGTCGCCCTCGCGGCTGACATCGAGCCGGTGCAGATTGCGGTTCGGGTGCTTGGCCTGGCACTGCACGGTGCGGAAGGCGCTGAAATCCTGTTCACCGAGAATTTTCTGCGCCGCTTCATGCATGCGCGCGGCATCGAGTTCTTCTCGGCTCCAGCTCAGGAACTGGCGGTTGATGGCCGGCTTGACCGGGCGGATCAGCAGGCTGTATCGGTAACGGCGCGCACGGGCGCAGTAACGGGCGTGGAAATCGTCGGGCACCTGCTGCATCCAGAGCGCGCGGATGCTGTCGGGAAGCCGGGTGTTGGTGCCGAGCACCCAGGCGCGGACATCGCGTGGAGCATCGGAATCGAAATGCACCAGCTGGCAGCGGGCCGACACGCGGGCATCGGTGCGCCCGGAACAGACCACTTCGACGGGAGCATTGGCCACGAAGGACACGGCCTTCTCGACCGCGGCCTGAATGGTGTCACCGGTATCGTGTTTCTGCCAGCCCATGAACGGGCTGCCGTCGTACTCCAAGGCCATCGCGTAACGCATGCATCGTCCTATGGCGGGCGCCGCGCGCTCACATGGTATGGGTCGGCGAATCGGAATCCATCATGCCGGCCAGGATGGCCTCGATTTTATGGCGGATCTCGTGGTTCTCGGCGGCATCGCTGAGCTGAATGCCGACACCGGGGCGGCGGCCGCCCATTTGGCCCATCGGCGAGACCCAGACCACTTTGCCGACCACGGGTAGGCGCGCCTTGTCTTCCATGAAGGTGACCATCAGGAACACCTCATCACCCAGATGGTAGCGTTTCGGGGTCGGCACGAAGATCGCGCCGCCTTTCACGTAGGGCATATAGGCGCTGTAAAGCTCCTTCCGGTCCTTGATCTGGAGCGAAAGCAATCCTTGCTTGGCGGTGGGTGTGGCCATGGTCGTGTCCTATCGGAAATCCTGCAGCAGTTGCCGCCATTCCAGCATCCGTCCGGCCAGGCCGAGATCGTGACGCAGGGGCTGACTTAAGCTTAACCGCAAACGGTTGATGCCATCAATCCATTCCTGCAGGCGCTCGACGGCCTGCGGGGTCTTTACGCCCTCGGCCGCCTGTGCCGCCCAGGTCCGGGCCAGACCGTAAGCGATCTGTGCCGCAAACAGCAGACGCAGATCGGTACGTTCATCAGCCAACCATTTGCGGGCGATGGCGGCCGGACCGGTCTGGTTTTTTACGCAGGCCACAAGATCAGCGCGAATCTCTTGATACAGGGCAGAGCCGCCGTTGCCGGCCCATTCCAGTGCCAGTCCCGGATTACCGCTGGCCATGGCGAGCAAAGCCTTGGCATCGGCATCTGCGATGCGATTCTGTTTCAACCATGCCAGTGCCGTGGCGGTATCCGGGCATGCCATTTCGATACGCTGGCAGCGGCTGCGTACCGTGGCCGGCAGCGTCTTGGGCTGGTCAGTGACCAGAATAAGGTAACGCCCGGGCATGGGTTCTTCCAAGGTTTTGAGCAGCGCATTCGCCGCCTGCGCATTCAGCCGGTGCGCGGTTTCGATGATGACCACCCGCGGCCCTGCCAGCTGCGCGGTCAAGGCCAGCCATTCCGACATGTCACGGATCTGATCGACGCCGATGGCGGTTTTCAGCTTCCCGGTTTTTTCGTTGAGCTCGATACCGATCTGCCGGAAATCGCCATGGCTGCCCTGTTCGAAACGCTGACACGCCGTGCAAACACCGCAGGGGACCTCGGCATCACCGGCCTTCTGGCACAGCAGACGCTTGGCCAAAGCCCGTGCCAAAACCAATTTGCCGAGATGGGCTTCGCCCTGCAACAGCTGGGCATGGCCGAGACGTTGCGACCGGAAAGCGGTCACTGCACGGTCAAATAATAGCTGTTGCCAGGCGCTGAGGCTCATGCCTTCATCCAGTGGCCAACCGCCGCAAGGACCTGCCGCACAACATGATCCTGTGGCTGCGAGGCGTCGATGATGACGATGCGCTCCGGCTCCTGCGCGGCACGTTGCAGGTAGGACTCACGCACGCGCAGGAAGAAGTCGGTACGCTCCTGTTCGATGCGGTCCAAGGCCTGGCCGCGGGCCTGGGCGCGGGCCATGCCCTCCTCCACGCCAAGATCCAGCAACAGGGTCAGATCGGGACGGATGCCGACGAAATCGCGTTCGAGTGCTTCGATCTGCGCCAGCGGCAATCCGCGACCCCCGCCCTGATAGGCGAAGCTGGCATCGGTGAAACGATCGGTCAGTACGTATTGTCCTTCTGCCAACGCCGGCCGGACCAGCTCCTGCACCAACTGTGCGCGCGATGCGAACATCAACAGCAATTCCGCCTCGGGCACGATGCGGTGATTTGGCGATAACAGCACCTGGCGGATACGCTCGCCGACCTCCGTGCCCCCGGGTTCGCGGGTGCCGATGACCCTGATGCCGGCATCACTGAGGAACTGGCGGATGGCGTTGAAAACCGTGGTTTTGCCGGCGCCTTCGCCGCCTTCGATGCTGATGAGTTTTCCGGAATTCTGGGGCATGTCAGGGCTTCAACTGATAGGTTTTCACCGCTTTGCGGTGCTGCTCGTAAGTGGCGGAGAATACATGGCCACCGTCACCGGTGGCTACGAAGAACAAGGACTCGCCCGGCGCCGGATGTGCTGCCGCCTCCAGCGCAGCGCGCCCGGGCATCGCGATCGGTGTCGGCGGCAAGCCATGCATGCGGTAGGTGTTGTAAGGCGTCACGGTCTGCAGGTCTTTTTTGCGGATATTGCCATCATACCCTTCACCGATGCCGTATATCACGGTCGGGTCGGTTTCCAGGCGAATGCCTTTCTGCAAGCGGCGCACGAACACTCCGGAAATCCGAGGACGTTCCTCAGCTTTGCCGGTTTCCTTTTCGACAATCGAAGCCAGCGTAAGCAGTTCATCCGGAGTCTTCATCGGCAGACCGGAATCGCGTCCGTTCCAGCTCGCGGCCAATGCGACGTCCATGGCCTCGGCAGCCTGCCGCAGCAGATCACTGCGTTTTCCGGATTTCGGTACAAAGTAGGTATCGGGCAGGAAACGGCCTTCGGGATGCATGCCCTTACGCTCCAAAAGCGTCATGATGTCAGCATCGGACTTTCCGGCAAGATCGTCCTCCAGTTCGGACAAAGCCGCCAGCTCGGCGCGCATTTGCCGGAAACTGCGTCCTTCCACCAAGGTGTATTTCACCCGGGCGGTGTCGCCGCTGGCCAGCATGGCCAGCACACCGGCGGGCGTGATGCCATTCGTGAATTCATAATCACCGACATGGATACGGCCGGCCATATCCATTTTCAGGGCCAACACTTTCCACTGCCAATCCCAACCCTGGCTAATTCCGGAAGCACGCAGCTTCGGCAGCACGCGGTTCAAGCCATCGCCTTTGGCGACCGTCACCATCGCCGTTGCCGGAAGCGGCAAAGGAGTCTGTCCGAAATCACGCAAGCGTAGAACTCCGAAAACACTGAGCGCGACTGTCAGCATCCCGGTGAGAAAAAAGTATTTGCGCCAGCGGTTTTTCTTGGCCATGCCTTACTCGTCAGCAAAAAACGGATGGGTGTCCAGAAAGCGCTGTTGCAGCGCGTCCAAGGCCGCGTGGCCGTTGATCGGAACAGATCCGATTCGGCGGACCTCCATGATACCGCGAACGGCATTACACAGAAAAACTGCATCGGCGGCTTCCATCCCGGCACGCGTAAGCGTACCGATACGGACATCCTCCAGCATGGACAGCAGATGTTCCCGGGCAATGCCGGCTATGCCAGATTGCGAAAGTTCAGGCGTGTGCCACTGCCCACCGGCATACACAAACACATTGGCGGCAGTAGCGCAGACCACATGGCCATCGCAATCGCACATTAGACCTTCGGCATAGCCTGAATCGGCGCATTCGCCACGGGCTAGGACATTCTCTAGACGGTTGAGATGCTTCATGCCGGCCAACACCGGCTGCTGCGCAATCGGGGTCGTGCACCAATGCAGGCGCAAGGGTTCGGCCATCGGCGGCGGCAAAGGGTGCGTGCTGAGAATGCACGTGGCCGGCCCCGCGACCGGCAGATAGCCCCGCCCCGATTCACCGCGGGTCAGGACAATCTTCAGCACCTGTGTTCGGGCATCCAGCAATTCTTGTGCGGCGGCATGAATCATGCCTTCATCGGGCAAGGTCAGACCGAGGCGACCTGCACCGCTCTGCAGACGCCGCCAATGCGCACGCCACCAGGGCAGATCACCGCGGCTGGCTCGCAGGGTTTCGAACAGGCCATCGCCATACATCAAGCCACGATCCTGCGGCGACAGGGTTTGAATGCGGTCGTTGCCGCGGAAAATCAGCGTGCTCATTCCACGGCTCCGATGGCCCGCAGGAGACCTTTGGCTTTGGCCCGTGTCTCCTGCAGTTCATGGTCGGGGTTTGAATCAGCGACAATGCCGCCACCGGCCCGTAGTTGAAGCCTCTCACCCTGTAACCACAGGCTCCGGATCAGGATGTTCAGGTCCATGTCGCCGTTGCCATCGACATAGCCGAGTGCACCGGTGTAGGGACCGCGTCCGCTCTGTTCCAGCTCCGCGATGATTTCCATGCAACGTACCTTCGGACAACCGGTAATGGTGCCGCCCGGGAACACCGCGGCAATGACCGAGCCCGGTGATATTCCGGGTTTGAGAGTGCCGGTGACATTGGAAACGATATGGTGCACATGCGCGTAGGTTTCCACACTCATCAGTTCATCGACCTTCACCGAACCCGGTTCGCACACGCGCGACAGATCATTACGCTCCAGATCAATCAACATGACGTGTTCGGCACGTTCTTTCGGATGTCCGATCAATTCACGGATTTTCGCGGCCTCGTCATCGCCGGGCATACGCGAACGCGTTCCGGCAATCGGCCGTGTCTGCATACGGCCGTTCTTGACACTGACCAGACGCTCCGGCGAAGAACTGAGCAATGCCCAATCGGCAAAACGCAGCAGGCCGGCAAACGGTGCCGGATTCATCCGGCACAGGCGCTCGTAAAGGGCATAAGCATCGGCACCTGGAAAGTGGCCGTTCCAAGCCCGCGACAGATTGACCTGGAACACATCTCCGGCTTTCAGGTAATCGAGAATTCGCGTAACCCCGGATGTAAAGCGTTCCGGCGCGTCCTCGTGGCAATCCCCGGCTCGTGGCCAACTCGGTAACGGCGGCAAGGCTGTTGCTGAAACGATGTCGGCTTCAATGGCCGATAGCAGATCACCATAACCGGGTTCAGCTACGGCCAGACAGCGGTTTTCAAGACGGTCGAAAAGAATCGCCGCCGGACAGCGCAGAGCCAGCGCATCCGGCAAGGGACCGGTGTACGCCGGTAAATCGAGCGAAATTTCAATCTGGCCGGCGATTTCGTAGCCGAGATACAGCGCCCAGCCGCCGTGAAACGGCAGACCATCGTCTTCGATGGCGCGTGCATTCTGCTTGAATGCCGCGTCGAACGCCGGAAGGAATCCGCCTTCGCTCATCGCACCATCGCGTCCGTGGGTTTTTCCAGCGCGGCTGTACAGGCCTTCGCCGTTGGCGATGAATAGGATGTCCCAGCGTGACAGGGCATTGCCGCCCGCGACGCTCTGCAGCAGCAGCGGATAGCGGTCGCAATCAAGACGCTGCAAAGCCGTCGGATCGACGGTGGCATGCAGTTCCTGGCGGATCATGGCCACAAGGCCTTCAGAGCTTGCGGAACACCAAAGTGCCGTTGGTGCCCCCGAAACCGAAACCGTTCGACATCACCACATCGAGTTTCTTCTCGCGCGGCACATTCGGCACATAATCCAGATCACAGCCTTCGGAGACGTTTTCCAGATTGATGGTCGGCGGCACGATGCCCCGCTGCATGGCCAGAATCGAAAGCACGGCCTCGACACCGCCGGCAGCACCGAGCAGATGACCGGTCATCGATTTGGTGGAGCTGACCAGAGTTTTGTAAGCGTGGTCACCCAACGCCAGTTTCATGGCATTGGTTTCGGCCAGATCACCCAGCGGCGTGGACGTGCCATGGGCGTTGAGGTAATCAATCTGGTCGGCGTTGACGCCGGCATCTTTCATCGCCATCACCATGCAGCGCGACGGGCCTTCGCCGGTGTCGCTCGGTGCGGTCATGTGATAGGCATCAGAGCTGGCGCCAAAACCGGCCAGTTCGCAGTAAATGCGGGCGCCTCGGGCTTTGGCGTGTTCGTATTCCTCCAGCACCAGAATGCCGGCGCCGTCGCCGAGCACGAAGCCGTCGCGGTCACGATCCCATGGGCGGCTGGCACGCGCGGGCTCGTCGTTGCGGGTCGATAGCGCCTTCATGGCGCAGAATCCGGCAACTGCGGTCGGCGTGCAGCCGTGTTCGGCACCGCCGGCGACCATGATGTCGGCATCGCCGTACTGGATCATGCGCATGGCCATGCCGATGGAGTGATTTGAAGAGGCACAGGCCGAGACGGCCGAGAAATTCGGGCCTTTGAAGCCCTTCATGATGCACAGCTGGCCGGAAATCATGTTGATGATGGTGCTCGGCACATAAAACGGCGAGACCTTGCGCGGACCGCCCAGGTGAAGATCGACCGCCGTCTCTTCGATGCCGCGGATGCCGCCGATGCCTGATCCAACCAGCACGCCGGCGCGCTCGGCGTTGGCTTCGGTGATTTCCAGGCCTGCATCCTGCATGGCCATGAACGAGGCGGCCAGACCGTAATGGATGAAGATGTCCATCTTCTTGACGTCTTTCGGTGGAAACCAGGCTTTCGGGTCGAAATCCTTGACCTCGCCGGCGATGTGGGTCGCCATGGCGCTGGCATCGAAATGGGTGATGTCGCCGATGCCGGAACGTCCGTTCATGACGGCATCCCAGTTGCTAGCCAGGTCGTTCCCAAGCGGGGACAGAATGCCCATGCCAGTGACTACAACACGACGTTTCATAGACTGAACTCCAAACCGTTTAAACGCATAGGGCCGCAGAAGCGGCCCTTGCGGAACTCATACCCCAGCGATCAGGCCTTGACGTGAGCTTTGATGTAATCGATGGCTTGCTGGATTGAGGTGATCTTCTCGGCTTCCTCGTCCGGAATTTCGCATTCGAATTCTTCTTCGAGCGCCATCACCAGTTCGACGGTATCGAGCGAGTCGGCGCCAAGATCATCCACGAACGAGGCGTTGGCGGTGGCTTCTTCTTCCTTTACGCCCAGCTGCTCAACCACAATTTTCTTAACGCGTTCTTCAATAGTGCTCATGAAACTGTCTCCTCCCGAGGAGTAACGATTTTGGGCTGTGGTATCATGCCGCCGACGCTTGGCCCAAACCACGCCGGACAGGATTTAGAGCATTTTATCAAACTTTGACCGGAATGGTCATGGCATGTACATGCCGCCGTTCACGTTCAGGGTTTCACCGGTAATATAAGCCGCCGCCGGGCCGGCCAAAAAGGCCACAGCTTCGGCGATATCGGACGGACTTCCCAGACGGCTGAGGGCGATCTGCCCCATCAGCGCCTGCTTGGCTTCTTCCGGCAGCGTGTCGGTCATATCGGTCTGGATGAAGCCCGGCGCGACGACATTGACGGTGATGCCGCGCGAGCCGATTTCCTTGGCCAGGGATTTCGAAAACGCGATGATGCCGGCCTTGGCGGCGGCATAGTTGGCCTGGCCGGCATTGCCGGTCAAACCGATGACCGAGGCGATATTGATGATGCGGCCCTTGCGCGCCTTCATCATGCCACGCATGACCGCTTTACTGGTGCGGTAGACCGAGCTCAGATTGGTGTCAAGGATGAGGTTCCAATCCTCATCCTTCATGCGCATGAGAATCTGATCGCGGGTAATGCCGGCATTATTGACCAGTACGCTGATCGGTCCGATGCTTTTGCCGATGTCTTCGATGACCGCTTCCACGGCCGCACTATCGGTGACGTCCAGTACCTTGCCGACGCCGCCGACGGAAGCCATGCGGGTCGTGATGGCCTGCGCGCCGGCGTCGGAGGTGGCCGTGCCGACCACTTTGGCGCCGCGTGCGGCGAGCAGATCCGCGATAGCTGCACCGATACCACGGCTGGCACCGGTAACCAGAACTACTTCGTCATTTAGATCATGGGTCATTGCGCGTCCTCATTCGAAGGTCTGTGCGGCCGTAGCCTGCCAATCGGCGGCACTGGCCAGATTATAGGTGGAAACGGACTTGTCGATACGCTTGACCAGTCCGGCCAAGACCTTGCCTGGACCGCACTCGATGGCATGACGGACACCGGCAGATGCCAAGGCCTGCGTACAACGCGTCCACTGCACCGGCAGATAAAGCTGCTCGACCAAGGCGTGTTGAATCGCGGCAATGTCGGCTTTCGGTGCGGCATCGACGTTGTGAATGACCGCACGGTCCGGCATCTTCCAATCGGCCACAGTGATGGCCTCCTGCAGCTGCAGCGCGGCATCGCGCATCAACGGAGTGTGTGAGGGCACGCTGACCGCAAGCTTGACGGTTTTGCGGATACCCGCAGCCTGCAATACGGCAATGGCACGGTCCACCGCATCGGCATGACCGCCGATGACGATCTGACCCGGTGAGTTGTAGTTGGCGGGCACCACAACAGAAGTGCTGGTGCTGGTTTCGCTGCAGATCTGTTCAACTTGGGCATCCTCGGCACCAAGCACGGCCGCCATGGCTCCGGTTCCGGCGGGCACGGCGGCCTGCATGAATTGACCACGCAGACGCACCAGATGCGCGCCGTCTTTCAGGGACAGCGCACCGGAGGCGACCAGCGCCGCATATTCGCCCAGACTATGGCCGGAAAGAATTGCCGGCTGCGGCAGGACCTGCTCCTGCCAGAGACGCCAGAGCGCGATGTTCGCCGCAAGCAGTGCGGGCTGGGTGAATTCGGTCTGGTTCAGTCGGTCTTCGGGATTATCCAGACTGATCTGCCAGAGATCGACACCGGCGCCTTCTGAGGCTTCGGCGAAGGTCTCAACGATCAGCGGATGGGCTGCGGCCAACTCGGCCAGCATGCCCTGCGACTGGGAGCCCTGTCCGGGAAAAACGAATGCCAGTTGCGGAATCATGTGTAGAGCGGCTCCGGTTGAGATTGGGCGCCATTAGACCAGTTAATCGACCGTACCCACAAGTCCGGTCGGGTCAATAGCGGACAAGTGCCGAGCCCCACGTAAAGCCGCCGCCGAAGGCTTCCAGCAACATCAATTGACCACGCTGGATTTTACCCGAGCGCACTGCTTCGTCCAATGCCAAAGGCACCGAACCCGAGGAGGTGTTGCCGGTCTTGTCAACGGTCACGATGACCTGGTCCATCGACATGTCGAGACGCTTGGCCGTGGCCTCGATGATGCGCAGATTGGCCTGATGCGGTATCAACCAATCGAGGTCGGCCTTGCTCAGGCCATTGGCATGGAGCGTTTCATCGACCACGGAATCCAGGGCCTTGACCGCATGCTTGAACACTTCGCTGCCCGCCATGAGGATTTTCACGCCGGCATTGGGCGCACCGATATCAAAACCCTTGGACGGACCGACCGGGCAGATCAGCAGTTCTTTCTTGCCGCCATCCGAATGCAGATGGGTGGACAGGATACCGGCTTCGGTATCGGCTTTCAAAACAACGGCACCGGCGCCATCGCCGAACAGCACGCAGGTGGCACGGTCGTTCCAGTCGACCAGGCGGGTCAGCGTTTCCGAACCGACCACCAAGGCGTTCTTGACGGTTCCGGCCCGGATGAACTGATCGGCCACGCTGAGTGCGTAAATAAATCCGGAGCAGGCGGCATTGACATCGAATGCGCCGCAGCCGCCGATGCCGAGTTTGTCCTGCAACAGGCAGGCAGTGGACGGAAACACGATATCCGGCGTTGTGGTACCGACGATGATCAGTTCGATTTCATCGGCGCGCATGCCCGCAGCTTCGAGCGCTTTCAGGGATGCCTGATAGGCCAGATCGCTGGTGGTTTCACCGTCGGCGGCGACATGACGCTCGCGGATACCGCTGCGGCTGACGATCCACTCATCGCTGGTGTCGACGATCTTTTCCAGATCGGCGTTGGTGAGGATCTGCTCGGGCAGATAGCTGCCGGTACCGGCGATGCGCGAAAATGTGGCCATGGAATCGTTGTCCTGTTTCAGAAAAGCTTAAGGCGAGCCGGAGCTCGCCTTAAATACCTTAGAGCATACCCGACAGGCGGGCAAGCCTTATTCTTCGGTTTCTTCGACAGCCGACTTGACGTCGACCACTTTGCGGCCACGGTAGAAACCGTCTTTGGTCACATGGTGACGCAGATGGGTTTCACCCGTGGTCGGATCGGTGGCGAGCTGTTTGGCGGACAGCGCATCGTGCGAACGACGCATGCCACGGGTGGACGGGGTACGACGGGATTTTTGAACGGCCATGGTAAACTCCAAACGAAATGCTGATGTTACGTGTGGTCCTTCAAGGCCTTCAGGGCCGCAAATGGACTGTTTTTTTCTTCCTCGGCCGCCTCATCCCCACTCCATTTCGGATCCAGGTCTGAAGCGTCCGGATTGACCGGTACCAAGGGCACCGCGAGCAGAAGCTCGTCTTCAATCAGTTGAGCCGGCGAAACTTCGCCATGCCCCTCAATCAATACCGCTTCCATGTCTTCCGGCAGGGAAGCTTCCTGCGCTTCATCGCTGATCAGTCCGAGCCGCTGGTCGATTTCCACCGGAAGCGCGAAGCGCTCGAGCGTGCGTTGGCAGATCAGGTGAAACACCGCATTCAATTGAATGTGCATGACATCCAACTTCAGCGGATCGCGGTAAAACTCCACCACGTACCGGCAGTCGCCCTCGGCATCCGCGAGGACACCGGCCAGACGCGGCATGTGCGCCAAAGGCAGGCTTCCTTCGAAGCGACGCTGGTTCGCCACCATGCGCCAAACATCGAGTTGCGGGGGCAAGGTGACAGACATAAGCGCTAAATTTTAATGGATTCATCGACCTGAGTCAAATCACCCGCCAATAAAGACTGCCCTGGACATAATCACCGTCCACGCTGACGGAAAGCGGTGGTCGCACCACCGATTAATCACCCTATCTGCATGATTTTATTTGATATAGACAGCATTTCTGAATATTGACCTGTTTTGCACGGGCGCGGTTTAGAATGGCTTATTTGACCGGAATCACCCATGTCGACGCCCGCCGCAGGCCGCTAAACCCACTCCACGCTGACCTCAAACCGCCATGGACTTCGCGGCCCGCAGCGACGATTCCGACCTGATGACCGTCGCTTCACGCTATTCGCAATGGCGTTACGGAAAAGCCGACCCGGATCCGCAAGTAGGTGCATCACTGATTGCCGATATCCAGCGGCTGACAGGAAAAATCAAGCAGCGGCCTCAGTCCTGAAGCGGATAGCGGGTATAGTAAACATCATCTTTCTGGAGACCCCCATGTTCCGACACGCCTTTCTGCTTGCCGCACTTCTCCCGTTATCCGCCGATGCGGGCACGGCGTCACCGGCTGCACTCGTCTCGATTCCGACCCATGATGCGTTTTTCGATGCCCTCCGGCGCCATTGCGGCAAGGCATTCGAGGGCAAGGTCAGTGTCGATAATCCGGCATCGCCGGGTTTCGAGGGCCGGCTGGTCATGCATGTCCGCAGATGCACCGACAGCCAGCTGCAGATTCCGTTCCATGTCGGTGAGGACCGCTCACGCACCTGGCTGATCAGCAAGACCGGCTCGGGATTGCAGCTCAAGCACGACCACCGGCACACCGATGGCAGCAGTGATAAATCGACCATGTATGGCGGCCACACACTCGATGCCGGCTGGTCCATGGTGCAGTCTTTTCCGGCGGATCAGTATTCAAAAGAGTTGTTCACTGCCGCCGGAAATCCGCAATCCAACGGCAACACCTGGCAGATGTACATTTACCCTGAAAAATTCACCTACCGGCTGACCCGCGAAGGCCGCGAATTCCGCGTGGATTTCG
Organism: Lysobacteraceae bacterium; assembly: GCA_021299355.1. Taxonomy (GTDB): domain Bacteria; phylum Pseudomonadota; class Gammaproteobacteria; order Xanthomonadales; family Xanthomonadaceae; genus Arenimonas. The sequence continues at coordinate 60,097 of JAJTGG010000005.1, read as the reverse complement.
ACCTTAGCAAACCCGTACCGGCACCGCCAGCGCCATGGGGATATGCGGACTAAGCGAGTTCTGCGACGTTAAGCGAAACCGCCGGTCAGCGGCGCGCCACCGAGCAGGTGCATGTGGATGTGAAATACGGTCTGACCGCCGTGGCCGTTGCAGTTCATCACCACGCGGTAGCCGTCGTGGGCAATGCCGATGGATTTGGCATAGGCCTGCGCTGCCAGCAGCAGATTGCCCAACAGCAGCGCTTCCGAAACAGGCACCTCATTGAGGGTGTCGTATCGGCGTTTCGGGACGAACAGCACATGCACCGGCGCCTGCGGCGAAATATCGCGGAACGCGATGATGTCATCGTTTTCGAAAACGATGTCGGCCGGAATTTGGCGTTTGACGATTTTCTCGAAGATGCTGTCGCTCATGATGTTCCTCAGGGCATGTCGATGCGGGTACCGAAGGCATGCGCCAGCGTGCCGCGGTCGATGTATTCCAGTTCGCCGCCGATCGGCACGCCATGCGCCAGCTTCGAGGGCTTGACCTCGAACTGACGGGCGAGCTGGGCGAGATAGTGCGCGGTCGCTTCGCCTTCCACGGTCGGATTGGTGGCGATGATCATTTCCGTGACCGAGCCTTCCGCCAGACGCTTGGCCAATATATCGAGACCGAGCTCGCGCGGACCGATGCCATCCAGCGGCGATAGCCTGCCTTGCAGGATGAAATAAAGCCCGCGGTACCCGGTTGCCTGCTCGATCACTAGGCGATCGGCCGGGGTTTCCACCACGCACAGCTGGGCTGGGTCACGGGCGGAACTGGCGCAGATGGCGCAGCACTCCTGCTCGGTGAAATCACGGCACTGCACGCAGTGCCCGATGCGCTTCAGCGACTCCTGCAACGCGGTGGCCAGACGCATGCCGCCTTCGCGGTTGCGCTCGAGCAGATGGTAGGCCATGCGCTGTGCACTCTTCTGGCCCACGCCGGGCAGACAGCGCAGGGATTCCATCAGTTGGCTCAGCAGGTCACTCTGGCTCAAAACGGCAGCTTCATTCCCGGCGGAAGCGGCATGCCGGCGGTGACCGCGGCCATGCGTTTGTTGCTTTCCTCATTGGCTTTGGCCACGGCATCATTGATGGCGGCGACCAGAAGATCCTCGAGCATTTCGGCATCGGCCAGAACGCCGGGGTCGATGGCCACTTTGCGGGCGTCGAATTTACCGGTCAGGATGACTTTCACCGCGCCGCCGCCGGATTGTCCGGTCACTTCCATCTGCGCAAGCTCTTCCTGCACTTTCTGCATGTTTTCCTGCATGCGCTGGGCTTTTTGCATCATCTGGGCGATATTGCCTCTCATAACATTCTCACTTCAATTCCAAAGGACGGATGGAATCCGGAATGATCTGCGCACCTTCGGCCAGAAGGGCGTTCACCACCGGATGGTTCTGGAACTCGGCCTCGGCTTCGTTCTGCCGGTTGAGTTTCGATTCGGTCTGGCGGCCATGCAGTGTCTGTGCACCGGCATCGGCCAGTTTTTCGAATTTGATCTGTACTGGACTTCCTAAGACATCAGCCAATGCGCTCTGAAAACGCTCGCAGAGAGCCGGACTGAGGCTGTCGTGAAGATCGGCCGGATATGACAGAACCAGTTGACTGCCGTTTCGTGCCACAAATGCGCTGTGCGCACCGATTTGGCCGAGTGGACCCTTGAGCGTCAATCGGGCCAATAGCTGCAGCCACTCCTCAGGACTGTCCGGCAGCGTCGCCGCTGCCATAGTAGCCGGTGGCGGGCTTTCAGGTGTTGGCGTCGCGGTTTCACGACGGGGTGCCGCAACTGGTCGCGGTGCCGGCGATTTCAGCACCGGCGGCGGCGCCCGCATCACGGAATCCGGTGCATCGGCACCCACGGGAACAAACGCCAGCATGCGCAGCAGTGCCATTTCAAAGCCGACCCGGGCACCGGGAGCGAAATGCAGATCACGGCGGCCTATTACCGCCATCTGGTACCAAAGCTGGACCAGCTGGGCATCCAACTGCTTGGCGAAGGCCTTGACCAGCACCCGCTGCAGTGACGGCCGGTAATTCGGGACCAACTGCGTCAGCTGGATTTCATGCAGAGCCTGCGCCAGACGATCGAGCACCTGTTCGAAATCGGGCGCGAACGAGGCCAGCTGTTCAATCGTCGCCATCAAAGCCTCGCCATCACGCGCAGCCAGTGCGCCCAGCAGCTGCTCGATCTGGCTGCGATCGACCGTGCCGAGCATGGACTGTACCAATTCGGCCTGCAGACTGCCGCCGGTATAGGCAATAGCCTGGTCAAGCAGCGACAGACCATCACGCAGGCTACCGTCGGCGGCATCAGCCAACAACGTAAGGGATTCGGTATCGAAGCCGATGCCCTCGGCGACAAGAATATGCTCCATTTGTCCTGAAATCTGCTCAGGCTCCAGACGCCGGAGATTGAACTGCAGACAGCGCGATAGCACGGTGACCGGCAGTTTTTCCGGGTCAGTGGTGGCAAGCAGAAATTTGACGTGCTCCGGCGGCTCTTCCAGAGTTTTAAGCATGGCGTTGAACGCGGGTTTCGAGAGCATGTGCACTTCATCGATCAGATACACTTTGGTACGTCCGCGCGAGGGCATGTACTGCGCGTTGTCGATCAAGTCACGGATATTGTCGACGCCGGTATGGCTGGCGGCGTCGATTTCGATCAGATCGGGATAGCGGCCGTTGTCGATATCCGTACAGGTGCCACAGACGCCGCAGGGGTCTTTCGAAGTGCCGGACTCGCAGTTCAGACTTTTCGCGAAAATCCGTGCGATGGTGGTTTTACCGACGCCCCGGGTTCCGGTGAACAGGAAGGCATGGTGGACCCGCCCGGTCTCCAGAGCGTGACTGAGCGCACGCACCACATGCTGCTGGCCGACCAGTTCGGCGAAACGCTTTGGACGCCATTTTCGTGCTAAAACAAGATAAGACATGGGCTTTCCCGTATTCAGAAGCTCATTTTGCCATATTTGGGCCGACCCCGGACAGGGGCGCTTGCCTTGTGGAAACAGCCCTGCTCGCGTATAATTCGCGGTTCACATCAGGCGATTTACATCTGCGGAGAGATGTCCGAGCGGTCGAAGGAGCACGCCTGGAAAGTGTGTAAACGGCTAAACCCCGTTTCGAGGGTTCGAATCCCTCTCTCTCCGCCACTTCTTAAGGCCCCCGGCCGCGTTACAATGGTGGCCCCTGTCGGCCCTCGCGACGATAGATTGAAAACCCCGCCAGGGCCGGAAGGCAGCAACGGTATTGATTGATTCGGGCGACGAGGTCAACCGGCAGGGGCTGCCACCCTCAAGCCTCGCGCCAGAGTGCATCCCCATCGGCGTAGCGCTCATGTTTCCAGATCGGCACCCGGGCTTTGACCTCATCGATGATCCAGCGGCAGGCGGTAAAGGCCGCCTCGCGGTGCGCGGCGCTGACGCCGACCCAGACCGCCATATCCCCGATGCTGCAGTCGCCGACACGGTGGATGCAGCGGGCATCGATGATGTCGAAACGCGTCATCGCTTCCGCCAGAATGCGTCCGCCCTCATGCTCGGCCAGCTCGGCATAGCCCTGGTAATGCAAACCCAGCACCGGCCGGCCGTCATGATGATTGCGCACCCAGCCCTCGAAAGCCGCATACGCACCGCAGCGCGAATCGCAAAGCGCCTCACGCCAGGCCGTGTTGTCGATCGCCGAATGTGAGATGCGGAACTGCATCATCCCCCCGAAACCGGCGGAATAAACGCGATGACATCGCCATCTGCAGGGACATATTGCCAATCACAGAAAGCGCCGTTACAAGCCACCCGAAGCTGGTTTTGAGCATGCTTGAAACCATGCCGTTCGCGCAGTACCGCGTACAGCTCGGGCAAGGAATCCGGAATGGGAAGCTGTTCTTCGCTGACGCCGGCCGCTTCCCGCAATGCCGCGAAATAGAGAATGGTCACACTCACTTTACGTCCACCCTGCGCTTGCCACTCTGTTTGTGGTGCAACTTGACCGGTCCGATTTCGATGGCATGGCTGAGCGCCTTGCACATGTCGTACACCGTCAGGGCAGCGGCCGACGCGCCAGTGAGCGCCTCCATCTCGACACCGGTTTTGCCGGTAACGCGGACCGTGCAGAGGATGCGCAGGGTCTGTTTGTTCTGCCAGTCAATTTGGAATACGCAACCCTCGATAGAGAGAGAATGGCAGAAAGGAATCCACTGCGCGGTGTTTTTGACCGCCATGGTGCCGGCGATGATGGCGGTATCGATGATGGCGCCTTTGGCGCTGCGCATACCCTGCCTGCGCAACTGCTCGGCCACGGCCTCCGGAAACCGGAGATCGGCACTGGCGCTGGCCGTGCGAACCGTCACGGCCTTGTCGCCGACATCCACCATGGCCGGACGGCCGGCAGCATCGAGATGGGTCAATTCCGGTTTGCCGCTTTTCTTTCCAGTCACGTCAGCCTCCGATGAAGAACATTTCGATTTTTTTACGGGCATCGGCAGCATGGCGTATTTCACTGTAACGGTCGCTGCGGTGCCGCCATAAGGCACTGATTTCGGCCGACAGCCTTTCCGATGAACGCAGATGAGGCTTCAAATCGAAGCCGGCACTGGCGAATAGACAGGTGAATAATTTTCCATCGACCGAAAGCCGTGCCCGGTTGCAGTCACCGCAGAAGGGCGAACTGACCGAGGTGATGAATCCGACCTCGCCGCCGCCGGCAACCCCATAGCGCGCGGCGACTTCACCCGGCGCAGTCGGCGCTAATGGCATCAGTTCATGGGCAGACTGCAGGCGGGCCAGAATCTCCGCTGCCGGAACCACATCGGCGCTGCGCCAGCCGTTGCAGCTACCGACATCCATGTATTCGATGAAACGCAGGATGTTGCCGCGGCCCCGAAAATAGTCGAATAAGGGCAGGATCTGCGATTCATTCAGGCCGCGCTGCACCACACAGTTGATCTTGATTGGCGAAAAACCGGCACGTTCGGCAGCAGCGATTCCTTCCAGAACCTGGGATAGATCGCCACGCCCGCCACTCATCCGACGGAACAGATCGTCCTCCAGCGCATCGACACTGACCGTGATGCGATCCAAACCAGCCTCGTGCAAAGACGCCGCCTGCGCCGCCAATAGCGAGCCGTTGGTGGTCAGCGCAAGATCTTCGAGCCCATCGATCCGCTTCAGCAATGAAACCAGCTCCGGCAGATTGCGGCGAAGCAGCGGCTCGCCGCCGGTCAGGCGGATTTTACGCACCCCTTGGGCAACGAACGCTTTCGCGATCTGCGCGATATCGGTGAAATCCAGACGCAGCTTGGCACCGAGAGCGACCTCATCCACGGAGCCTTCCGGCATGCAGTACGGGCAGCGGTAATTGCAGGTTTCCATCACCGATATGCGCAGATCCCGCAAGGGCCGTCCGAGCGCATCGGCTGCGGGAGCCGCAGGGATGGCCTGCAATTGCAGCTTCATGCCAGCGGTCCCGGTTCCGGTGGCGTCAGCTCGAATGCCTGCCCGACCTCCGCTATACGAAAGCCCTCCGCCGCCATGAGCGCAGCATCCGCAGATGAGGCGTAGTGATACAACACAAAGAATGGCCACCAGGACGCGGGATAGTCCCGCTGGACATCGGCCAGACCGGTGTGCGAAGGATTGCCGTGCAACCCGCAGTCATGCGCGATCAGTTCGCCGGCTTGCGCGCCATCGGCTAGGCGTTCCGGAATCGGACGGGTATCGCCGGTCCAGATGAAACTTCCCGGCAGACGCAGTCCGAAGGCGGAGTCCGGCTGATGGTGGCGCACCGGAAACACCGCGAACTGCAGACCGGCATGCCAAAATCCGCTGCTGACCGGAATCAACTGGAAAGCATCCCACCAGTTGGCGCCGCCCTCGGCCAGTACCCCCGGATAATCCGCCAACCGGGACTGCATGGCCGGCACGATCGCCGCCGGCACGAACAGTTTGATCTTGCCGCGCAGGGCATCGTCGAAATAGGCGGTATAGAACAGGCGCTCCAGGCCACCGACGTGATCCAGATGCAAGTGGGTGATAAAGATGGCCTGCGGCACCTGACCGTAACGCGCCAGATAGGCGGTCAAGGTTTCCTGACCGCAATCAATCAGCAGCTGCGGTTTACCATCGCGTTCCAACACGGCGCTGGCCGAACCAAGTACCGGAGCGGACTGCGAATTGCCAACGCCGAGAAAGCGCAGTTGCCAGCTCATGCCAAACCCTCGTTATGCGCTGCAAGCAGACGCTGGAATCCGTCATGGCGTTCGGAAGCAGCCAGCTGCGGGCATTCTTTATCGATTGATCGCTGCAGGCGCGCCAACACCCTGCCGGTCCAAATTCCAGACCGACCACGCAGAAGGCCTTTATCCCAATCAATCACATGCAGGCCATCGGCATTGCAGAGAATATTGTTGGCATTGAGATCGGGATGCTGGGCGCCGACACGATGGAAACGGGCCAGCAATGCGCCGACCTCTGCCCAGGGCGCATTGCCTTCCCGAATGCATGAGGCCAAGGAGCGCGCTTCGGGGATGCAACGTGTCAGCAGGGCGGCACGGTAGGTCAATCCGGACCGCAGACAAAAAGCCGCAAGCGGCTCGGGCACCGGCAGGTCAAGACGACGGAGTGCTAACAGCAAACGGAATTCGGCAAAGCTACGAACACGCCCGATACCGGTGTAAAAGTAGGATGTGTCGGAAAACTTGGCGGCTCGCCCGCCACGCCGATAATGTTTCAGAACTGCAGCGCCAGCTGACGTCTGCACGAACCAAGCGGCGCCACGCCCACCCTGCCCGGAGACCGGCCGTGCCGAGGGGTAGGTACTTGCGTTAAACTGACCGGCATCCGGCGCAGGCAGCACCCGGGATGCGTAAATAACGGTGCAGACACCGTCCGCACCAGTGTAGTTGACGCCTCCGGTTTGGCCATCCTTCTCAATCATTACAAGAGTGTACCAAGTGAACCCAGGTGTTGCCGTAAAAACTATGTGCATTTTGCGATTATCGGCGCTCGGTGATGCAACCCATGTCCTGCCGCTGATCCGCACCCTGCAGAAGAACCTCCCGGAAGCCAAGATTACCTGGATTCTCGGCAAGGGCGAGGCGAAGCTGATGGAAGGCCTTGACGGCGTCGAGCTGATTGCCTTCGACAAGAAAGCCGGCCTGCAGGGCCTGAAAGACCTGACACACGCGCTGGATGGCCGACGTTTCGATGTGCTGCTGCAGATGCAGCTGGCTCTGCGCGCGAATCTGGTGTCTGCAGTGATTTCAGCAAAGCGTCGAATCGGCTATAACCGTGAACGGGCCAAGGAAGGCCATGGCCTGTTCGTCAACGAACGCATCCGTCATGACGGACACCATGTGCTCGATGTATTCGGCCTGTTCACCGAACCATTGGGTTTTCGTCAAACCGAGGCGTGTTGGAATCTGCCAGTTCCGGCGGAAGCACATGCCTGGGCCGCAGAACAATGGCCGGCCGGCAAACCCACACTGCTGATTTCACCCTGCTCAAGCCATGCGTTGCGCAACTGGCTGCCCGAACGTTACGCGGCAGTGGCCACGCATGCCCTCGGAAAAGGCTGGCAGGTGGTTTTATGCGGAGGCCGCAGCAAGCTCGAACGCGACATGGGCGATGCCATCATCGCCGCCATGCCGGAAAAACCCATCGATCTGATCGGCAAAGATACCCTGAAACAGTTGCTGGCTCTGCTGGCCCGCGCCGACCTGGTGATGACCCCGGATTCCGGGCCGGCACAAATGGCCAATGCCATGGGTAGCAAGGTGCTGGGGCTTTATGCCTGCACCGATGCCACCCGATCGGGCCCCTATTCGGACCTGCGTTACACGGTCAACCGTTATCCGGATGCGGCCATCCGCTTTCTGGACAAGCCGGCCGCCGCCCTGTCCTGGGGCAAACGTGTCGAATTTCCGGGGGTGATGGACTTGATCGAAGTGACCGATGTCATCGCCCGCTTCGAACGCTATTGCGCCGATCAGGGCAGATCTCAGGGATTCCGGTAGTCCTGATAGGACTTTTCTTCCACATAGGCCGAACCCAGCGCCAGATTGATGTCCTTCTTGATCCGTGCGCGCTCATCATTCTCGAAATAAACCGCGCGCGCCAGTCGGATGAACTCGGCATCGAAACGTTGGGCTTTTTCCAGGATCCGGATGTCGTCTTCGATGACCCAGAGGCGTTCGTTGACGGCCTTGAGCTGGCCCATCAGGTCATTGATGTCAGTGCCTGAGGCCGGATGTGCTGCCCATGTCCGTTCCAGCGCGCTCAATTCCTTGCGGACATTGGCGACTTTGACCACATCGCTCATGCGTTCGGATTTGATCTGCAGAATCGTCACCTTATCGAGCAGTTCACCAAACGAGACGGGGGCAAGGATTTCGGACATGTGACACTCATAAGCAATTGAGGTTGTTGGATTATAGTCTAAGCTGGGATCCCGGATACAGACCCTTTACGACGCCTATCAAACAAGAGTATGAATCGGTTAGCAAATGTCCAGATTTTGCCCAGTATAAATTCGACGCAGGAAAAATGAATGCGGCAATGTCATTGAAATTGTTTAGCTTTATGTTGTTCGCGGGGTTAGCCGTCGTCGTTTTCAGATTAAAATAAGGACAGCTATCGGACCCAGTCGATTGAGTATATACCGACAATCACTTCTAGGCTTTATCGATCTTTTCGATGCGATAGCCCCAGCCATAGACCGGGAATATTTGCCAGCCGTGCTTAGGGCCGATATCGAGCTTGCGCCGGATGCGGCTGACATGGGTATCGATGGTACGGGTATCGACCTCGGCATTCAGGCCCCAAAGCTTTTCCAGCAGGGAAACCCGCGACAGCAGGACGCCGGGGCTCTGGAACATATGACAGACCAATTCGAATTCTTTCTGGGTCAGCTCGACTACTTTGCCATCGACCTCGATGCAGCGCCGGTCGCGATCGACACGGTAATCACCGAAATTAAGGATCTGTGCCGGCTTGGCGCGACGGGCCAGCGATTCGATACGGGCCATCAATTCAAGCCTCTTCGGCGGCTTGACGAGATAGTCATCGGCCCCGGCCTTGAGTGCGGATACGATGTCCGGTTCGGCGTCCTTCGCCGTGATGAAAATCACCGGGATATCCCAGCCGATGTTTTCTCGAACCCAGGCGAGCACATAGATGCCGTTCCCGTCCGGAACCATCCAGTCGATAATCAAGATGTCGTACTTCTGGCTCCGCAAGCTTTCGGTGAATGTCTGTACGGTCGCGAAACAGTCGCAGCTGAATCCGGCCGCGCTGAACCACAGGCGGTACATTTCCTGTTGCGTGATCTCGTCTTCAAGAATCCCAATATGCATGCTTGGTTCGAAACGCGCCGTGTATGGCCCCCTCCACCATTGTAATGCAAAATCCATGACCTACAAGCCCTCAGTAGGCGGATGCGGCCGTGCTAGAATCAGATGAAATCCCTGACATGACCTCCACCGAATCATCCATGCCACCCATATTAATTCCCCAGGAATTCCGTGGCTGCCGCATCCTGGTCGCGGAGGACAATGCTTTCAACCGGACCATCATCAGCCAATGGCTGACGATGGCAGGCATCGAAGTGGTTCTCGCCGGCACCGGCGGAGAAGCCTGCTCCGTACTCGCTGCCACCGATCCCGATCTTGTATTGATGGACGTCCGGATGCCCGACATGAATGGCATCGAAGCGGTCCGTCATATTCGAAAGTCCGGTTTCAATAAGCCGATTGTCGGGCTTTCGGCCGCGACCAGCCATGCTGACCAGACTGCCTGTTTGAATGCGGGCATGAACGACTTTCTCGCTAAGCCGATGGATGCTGATGAACTCTGGAGCTGCCTGACACGCTGGCTGCAGCCGAGCGGCAGACCCGAAGGCGATGCCAGAACCATCGATAAGTCTTCTAGAACGGAAGTCGGAACTCGGTTCCCAGGTAATGCCGATCATCTGGCACGTGCCCGCGAGGCTTTCATCACCTGCCATCGCGATGACAGTCTGCAGTTGCAGAGCCTGCTTGCCAAAGGCGACTACACGGGCATGGCCAATCTTGTGCATGCCCTAAAAGGTTCGTCGGCGACCATCGGTCTGGTTACCCTGTCGAAGCTGGCATTGGCACTGGAAAAGAAAATCCAGATGCAGGCCGGTTCGGAAGAAATGCTTCAACTCATCACCTGGATAGACGAGCAGCTGGCGCATCTGGTGGAATCCCGCCCGCCGCTCCACTTGCCCCATGAATGAAAAACCCCTGCATGCAGGGGTTTTGGGACTACTGGCGGAGAGGGAGGGATTCGAACCCTCGGTAGGCTCACACCTACGCCTGATTTCGAGTCAGGTACATTCGACCACTCTGCCACCTCTCCGGCGTAATGGTAGGAGGCGATTATAGCGTTTTCAGCCGCATTTTGGCTATCCGTTTATCCCAAAATGGCCATAACCGTTCATAATGACAGCATGACCAATCGCCATTTTCACCATGTTTGAAATCGGCCAAATCAGCCATCCCGGCAGGAAACGCCTGCTGAACGAAGACACCTACGATCTTGATGCGTGCGCCGGACTGGCCGTGCTTGTCGATGGCATGGGCGGACCGGATGCCGGTGATGTCGCCGCCGCCTTCGTTCGGGATCACGTACGTAAGGCGCTGCAGCAGGGTGAAAGCCCGGCCGATGCGCTGCGCAATACCGGCCAGGCGCTGCGCATTCAGCGTCCGCAGCAAAGCTTATCTCCAAGTGGCGCAAGCGCCATCGCTGCCCGCTTTTCCGATGGCTTTCTGGATTTGGCCTGGGTCGGCACCTGTACCGTGCTGTTTTCAGACGGCAGGCAGTATCGCCGCATCCAGTCCGATGCCGAGAGCAAAGGCGTCCTGAAAAGCGGAGCGGGAAACGCGATTCAGGCGCTTGGCGTTACTGCAACCGATAAACTCTGCATTTCTGAGACAGGCATCACCCTGAAACGCGGGGAATCGGTGCTTTTCTGCACCGATGGAGTGCTGGAAGCCTGCTCCGAGCCTGAGCTGGAAACCAGCCTGTGCGATCCCCGCCTCAGCGCCCAGGAGTCGGTTGAGATTCTGCTGATGCATGCCCTGCGGGGCGAGGCCGTCAACAATCTGACCGCCCTACTCCTGCGCAGGGCCTAGTCGAGCCAGAGCGACTTTCCAGACTTATCCGCAATTTTCCGAATGCGGGCCCGATGGGCCTCGATCTCCTGCGCAGTGGCATGCAGAACTACTGACGAGGAAGTCACCGTGACAATAAGCTCCGATGCCGTCACATCGCTTTCCGGAGCGGCTTCGTCGAAGCCGAAACCGGTTTGGCCCGAGGTCATGGCCAGATAGACATCGGCCAGCAATTCCGCATCCAAGAGCGCGCCATGCAGCTGCCGGTGCTTATTATCGACACCGAGACGTTTACAAAGCGCATCCAGGGAATTGCGCTGGCCGGGATACAACTCACGCGCCATCTTCAGGGTATCGAGCACTCCGGCATGACGGTCGATGCGGCCATAGGCGATACCGAGCAGGCCCAGCTCATAATTCAGGAAGCCGACATCGAATTCGGCATTATGGATGACCAGTTCAGCACCGGCGATGAAATCAAGGAATTCCTGTACCACATCTCCGAAACGCGGCTTATCGGCCAGAAAATCCAAGGTCAGGCCGGTGACCTCGGCTGCGCCAGGCTCCATCTCACGCCCCGGATTCAGGTACTGCTGATACGTTCTTCCGCTGGGCCGCCGATTGATCAGTTCAATACAGCCGATTTCGACAACCCGGTTGCCCTTCTCCCAGGAAAGCCCGGTGGTTTCGGTATCGAGAACAATCTGTCGCATAAATTTTCCTATTTGAAGCTTTCAGCGGCAAGACGCGCCAGGCCGTCGACACGCTCGTTTTCAGCATGGCCGGCATGACCCTTGACCCAATGCCAATGCACCTTGTGTCTCGAATTGGCCTCGTGCAGACGCTGCCACAGATCCTGATTCTTGACCGGCTCGCCCTTGGCGTTCTTCCAGCCGCGCTTGATCCAGCCCGGCAGCCATTCGGTAATGCCCTTTTGCACGTATTGCGAATCCGTGTACAGATCGACCCGGCAATGCCGGTTCAGCGACTCCAGTGCGCAGATGGCACCGAGCAGCTCCATGCGGTTATTGGTGGTGTGGGACTCTCCGCCGGACATCTCCTTTTCGGTCTGTCCGTATCGGAGCAATGCGCCCCAACCGCCCGGCCCGGGATTGCCGGAGCAGGCGCCGTCCGTATGGATTTCGATATGGGGCATGTTGGCAATGGCATCTTTCATGTCGGTGTTCGTTCCCGTGCCAGAGCGACGGCTGAGGCATTTTTCCGCAACGGGGTCAGTGCGGCTTTACGTTTCCGCAACAGCAGAAAGTTTACCGAACACAGCGCCCGCGGTCGAGCATTGCCGAGCCTTTCATGGCGGATGAGATCAAGTCCGGCCTCACTCAGTTTTGCCGACCATGTCGCGGCTGTTGCGAGATGCATGTCCGACCAGACGCCAGTCAGCCGCACAGGTGCAAACGGATTCAGGGTCAACAGCGCGAAATGCCCCTCCGGGACCAGCGTTCGCGCACATTCGGCAATGAGCGAGCCGGGATCTGTTGCCGTCTCCAGGACGAATGCCGCAAGTACCAATGCCATACATTCATTGACCAGGGGCAATCGGGCGTCTTCGGCGATGATATCGCCGTAAAACCGCCCGCGCGCGCGCTGAACCTGGTAGACGGGCTCACACTGCAAAGCGGGCAATGCCAATCCCTGTGCGCAGGGCTGCAGCACCAATGCGTTATGGCCGCAAAGTGGCCACAACCAGGAAGCGCAGGCTGAAACACTTTCAGCAGCCAGCATCTGGCCTTTGTCGGTCTCGAACCAGTTGTTTTCGCCCGTCATGCGCCGACACCGTTTAAACTAAGCCTATTGTGCGTCAAATGACGGCCACGGTCACCTTCCATGACAGTCCTGCAAGCCTTGCCTGCTTTCGAAGACAACTACATCTGGTGCTACCGTGGCAGCGAAGGGGCCAGCATCGTGGTCGATCCGGGCGACGCCGGCCCAGTGCTTGGCGCGGTTGCCAACGGACTACGCATCGAGGCGATCTTCATCACCCACCACCATAACGATCATATCGGCGGTCTGAGCGCTCTGCGGGGCACCTTCACCGGCGCCGTCTTCGGGCCGGAGGAGGATCGTATTCCCGGCATCGACTGCATTGCCAGCAATGGTGATGTCTTGCAGATCCCGGGATTCCAGCCATTTCATGTCTTGGCGGTGCCCGGCCATACCCGTAGCCACATCGCCTATACCGATAGGGACGTCCTATTCAGCGGCGACACCCTGTTCAGCCTCGGTTGCGGCAGGCTTTTCGAAGGAAGCCCCGAACAGATGCTGGCCTCGTTGGACCGGCTGGCGGAACTTCCGGACGATACCCTGCTCTGTTGCACGCATGAGTACACATTATCGAACGCCCGGTTCGCTGCAGCCGTCGAACCGATTAACCCCGATCGTGACCGCTTGCTTGAGGACATCCAGGCAAGACGCCTGCACGGGCGGCCGAGCCTACCCTCCCGAATCGGCATCGAGAAAGCCTGCAATCCGTTCCTGCGAACAGACTTCCCCGAGAGCCTCAGCGGCCTGAAGCAATATCTGGGTTTCATGCCGGAATCGCGACTGGCCCGGTTCACTGCCTTGCGCGCCTGGAAAGACCAGTTCCGATGAACGCCTTTACGCCATGGCTATTGTTCCTGGGGATAGGCTTTGCCGGATTAGCGGCGGCGCAGGACGCGCTTAAGCCTGCGGCCTTCCAACGCAGCGGCACCGATGTATTCCAGCGCATCAGCAGTGCGCTGGATCCGGCGTCCTGCACCGAGAGCGCCGCCAAGAGCACGTGGATGAAGGAATACATCCATATTCCGGATCGTTTTGAAAGGCAGTTGATCGTGATGTTACCGATACTCGACCACGTCAGCTACCAGGCACGCAAGCGTGGCCTGCCGATGGAATACGCCCTGATTCCCTTTGTTGAAAGCCGCTTCCAGCCCAAAGCCGTTGCCAAAGGCGGACCGACCGGACTTTGGCAGATTATGCCGGAAACCGGCCGCTATTACGGCCTCCAGATTGGTGGCAAGAAAGACGGACGCTTCTCGGTCATTCAATCAACCGATGCGGCACTGTCCTATCTGCAGAAACTGCAAATCATGTTCGACGATTGGCAAACCGGCATCATGGCCTACAATGCCGGCGACAGCCGGCTTCGCAGCAGCCTGAGACGCCAGGGATTGACCAAGGCGGATGCCGATAAACGTCTACCCACCGGTCTCGCTCCCCACACTTACGCATACGTGAAGAAAATCAGGGCGCTGAGCTGTTTCATGTTCGATCCGGCCAGTTTTGGGGTCAATCTGCCGAATGACGCCGTATTCACGCCATTGGAAGCCGATACCGACCCGATTGCACCGGCGCCGGATAATGGCAATTGAACGCGTGAAAACGCCCGGCATGCCGGGCGTCAGGAAACCACATCATTTGATATCTGATTTTCAGAGACGGTCTTCGGCAATGACCACGTTGAAGCTGCGGCGCAGCGCCTTGATGTATTCAGCGACCTGCTGGGCGCCACGGACCTGACCGAGATAGCCGGTCATTTCTTTCCGTTCCTGAGGCGATACCGCCGATAGGTCCGGTTCGTTCACAGCGTTCAACTGCATCAACAGATATGCTCCGTCCGGCAGTTTTGCGATGCCGGCGCCACCGGGCTCACCGTTTTTCGGACGTGCCAGACGGAAAGCTTCCTGAACCACTGGCTGAAGCTGCGGCACGGGTGCCTGGCGGCCAACGGCGAGCGCGGGAATGACCGGGCGAGAAAGGGATGCGGCAAGCTGCTCCAAGGTTTCGCCCTTGTTCAAACGCTCCAACAGGGCTTTGGCTTCTTTTTCGGCTAATTTGCCGGCGCGGTCCTGGACAAAGGCGAGACGCACCACATCCCTGACCTGGTCGAACGGAAGTACGGCTTCGGGTTTGTGGTCGACCACACGCAACAGAACCACGTGGTTGGGCTCCAGTTCAATCAGATCGCTGACACGGCGCTCGACCAGAACCTCATCTGAAAACGCTGCTTTGCGGACCGGATCTAGGGCGGCAATGCCCTCGCCGCTCCGACGGGTGAATGCGACGGTCCGCAGTAGAGGTTTTCCGACGACCTTGGCAGCGGGCTCGAGCGAGCTGGCGTTTTCGCCCGCAGCATTGATCATCTTTCCGGCAAGATCATTGAACTGCCGCTCGATTTCCGAACTCAGGTAAGCCGCTTCGATTTCGCCACGGACTTCTTCAAAGGGCTTGGCGGTACCGGCAATCAGTTCGCGGTAGTACAGCACATGCCAACCGTCCTCGAGCCGGACCGGCTCGGAGACTTGGCCAGGTTTCAAGGCAAAGAAAGCCTTGTCGAATGCATCACCGAAGATGCCTTTCTCGACCGGACCGAGATCGCCGCCGGCATCTTTGCTGGCAAGATCATCTGACCCCTTTGCCAGTTCGGCAAAACTACCCGGGTTGGCCTGGGCCTGCTTGGCGAAGCCCTGCGCCTTGGCTTTGGCCGCGGCCTCGGCGGCGGCAGATGCGCCGGCCGGAACTTCAACAAGAATATGGGACGCCACACGCTGTTCCGGCGACCCATATTGGGCTTTCTGATCTTCATAACGCGAACGCAGAACCGACTCATCGATGCTAATGTTGGTCGTGACGGCGCTCTGTTCGAGTTCGACATACTCAACCGTGACGGTTTCCTCGGTACGGTAATCGGATTTATGGCTGTTGTACCAAGCCGTCAGTTCAGCATCGGTGGCATTCAGGTCGAGCGCCGGCAATGGGATTTCGACATAGCCCAAATCACGCTTCTGATCAGCCAGCTTTCGCATGGCAATGGCATCGCTGTCCGAAGCAATTCCCGAACTGACATACTCATCGGCGATGAAACGGGTCATCAGATCCTGCCGGATACGTTCCTCGAATTGGGTGGGCGTATAGCCCAATTGCTGGATGGCCAGCTGATAGCGGGACTGGTCAAATTTGCCATCCACGGTGAAGGCATCGATCTTGAGAATCTCGTCGCGGATCATAGCATCCGAAATCCGGATACCTGCCTGTTGTGCACCCAACTGCAGAACGGCCTCATCGATCATCTGCTCGAGGATGCGGCGCTTGTTGTCCGGCTTTTCGAAAGCGGCGGCATCAAATGCCTCTCCCTGCTGCTCCCGCTGCTGCTGGCGGACCTGGTCGATGCGGCGGCTGTAATCAGCGACAGAAACCTCGACCGAGGCTTCGCCGTAGCTAAGCAGCTTGCCGGGCTTGGTCACTTTGGCCACATAGTTGCCGGCTCCGGGGGGATTCATGCCCTCGTAGCCAAAAAATGCCATAACGGCAATGATCATGACCAGGATCAGCTTTGCGATCGGGCCGGAGGAGTTTTCACGGATATTCTGAAGCATGGCGGGGCGCGTAATCGGTTGGGCAAGGCCACTATTATGAAGCTTTTGGCGCCGGAACGCACGAAAAAGAAAAGGCACCCGAAGGTGCCTTTTCAACAGTGGCGGAGTGGACGGGACTCGAACCCGCGACCCTCGGCGTGACAGGCCGATATTCTAACCGACTGAACTACCACTCCAGTTCATATGCTTGATGCGCTGGTGGGTGCTGAGGGTTTCGAACCCCCGACCCTCTCCGTGTAAGGGAGACGCTCTACCGCTGAGCTAAGCACCCTCAAGCAGGATGCGTAGCATACACCATTTTTCTGCCGTATTACAACTGAAATCGGCGGAAACGCCGGATTACTTGTTGACGGCGTCTTTCAGTGCTTTACCAGCTTTGAAGCCCGGGTTCTTGGAGGCTTTGATCTTGATGGTGGCACCGGTCTGCGGGTTACGGCCTTGACGGGCAGCGCGCTTGCGCACCGAGAACGTACCGAAGCCGACGAGGGTCACGGTGTCGCCTTTTTTCAGGGCTTTGGTGATTACTTCGATGACGGCATCGACGGCGCCAGCGGCGGCGGCTTTGGACAGGTCGGTCTTTTCGGCTACGGCAGCAACAAAGTCAGCTTTATTCATTTTGATAAATCTCCCAAATGCGATTATTCGCGAAAATGTAGAAATTAAGTCGGGGCGGGGCCGCAACTTAACCATATCGCCGAAGCCCTAGAATTGCGGTCTGGAGCCCGGTTGCAACAATTTATACCAGTGATTGTGGATATAAGCAATACCCTATAAGCCTTTATTTGTAGGCTTTACAGGGTTTTATACCGGTTAGTGCGGGCGCACGCCGGATTGCGATTGTTTTGTACGCGATTTCGTGATTTTTTTCTTGACAGCAGGAATTTTCTGCGGTTGCGAAAGCGGCTTGACCAAAGCGATATCCAGCGCCTGATCAATCCATTTGACGGGGACGATTTCCAGGTCGCGAGTGACATTCTCGGGAATATCTGCCAGATCCTTGCGGTTTTCTTCGGGTATGAGAACCGTGCGGATTCCGCCACGAAGCGCCGCCAGAAGTTTTTCCTTCAATCCACCGATTGGCAGCACGCGGCCGCGAAGCGTGATTTCACCGGTCATCGCGACATCGGCACGGACCGGCACTTTCGACAGCGCGGAGACCAAAGCCGTGACCATGGCAATGCCCGCGCTCGGTCCATCCTTGGGTGTCGCACCTTCAGGAACATGCACGTGGGTATCGAACTTGTTGTGGAAATCAACATCCAGCCCGAGCTGCAGGCTGCGCGCACGGACCACGGTATAGGCGGCTTTCACCGACTCCTGCATCACATCACCGAGTTGGCCGGTCAGGATCAGCTGCCCTTTACCCGGCATCAGGGTTGCCTCGATCTGCAGAAGCTCCCCGCCGACCTCGGTCCACGCAAGACCGGTAACAAGGCCGATTTCACTCTGCTCTTCGGCGCGCCCGAAATCGAAACGTCGTACACCAAGATAGCGGTCGAGATTGGCGGAATCGACTTTCTTCAAGGCCGGAGATTTCGACGATTTGGTTTTCTTTGCGGGTTTGGTTTTCTTCACCGGACCGGCTAGCGCGATTTCCTTCACGACTTTGCGACAGATTTTCGCCAGCTCGCGCTCAAGCGAGCGCACGCCGGATTCGCGCGTGTAATAGCGCACGATGTCGCGGATCGCTTCAGCATCGATCCGTAGCTCACCATCCTTGAGTCCGCTCGCCTTTAATTGCTTCGGAAGCAGGTAACGCACAGCGATATTCAGCTTTTCTTCTTCGGTGTAACCCGGAATACGGATCACCTCCATGCGATCCAGCAGCGGACCCGGGATGTTCATCGAGTTCGAGGTGCAGATGAACATGACCTCGGAAAGGTCCAGATCGACCTCGAGATAATGGTCGTTGAAGTTATGGTTCTGCTCCGGATCCAGCACTTCCAGCAGGGCCGCCGCCGGGTCGCCGCGGAAATCGTTGCTCATTTTGTCGATCTCATCGAGTACGAACAGCGGATTCCGGCTTTCGACCTTGTTGAGGTTCTGCACAATGCGGCCCGGCATCGAACCGATGTAAGTCCGGCGATGGCCACGGATCTCGGCTTCATCGCGTACGCCGCCAAGCGCCATCCGGACGAATTTACGGTTAGTGGCTTTGGCGATACTTTGGCCAAGCGAGGTCTTGCCGACACCCGGAGGGCCGACCAGACAGAGAATCGGACCCTTCATTTTCTGGACACGTGCCTGAACCGCGAGGTATTCCAGTATTCGGTCCTTGACCTTTTCTAGGCCATAGTGGTCCTCATCGAGTACCTGCTGGGCAAGCTTCAGATCCTTGCGCACCTTGCTACGCTTCTCCCAGGGTACGCCGACCAGCCATTCGAGGTAATTGCGGACAACCGATGCCTCCGCGGACATCGGCGACATCTGCTTGAGTTTGTTGAGTTCATTCCTTGCTTTGGTTTCGACCGCCTTGGGCATCTTGGATTCGGCGATTTTCCGGGCCAGTTCTTCGAGCTCGTTGGGTGCATCCTCGGAATCACCGAGTTCTTTCTGGATGGCTTTCATCTGCTCATTGAGATAGTACTCGCGCTGGCTTTTCTCCATCTGCGTTTTCACGCGCGAACGGATGCGCTTTTCAATGTGCTGGACATCAATCTCGCCTTCAACCAGGCCGATCAGCATTTCGAGGCGCGCCTCGGGCGCTGCTGTCTCCAGCAGACGCTGTTTATCGGTCAGACGGACGCTCAGATGCGCCGCCACCGTATCGGCGAAGCGGCTAGGATCATCGATTCCTGCAAGCGTCGCCAGTAGTTCCGGCGGCAATTTCCGGTTTGATTTCACATACTGTTCGAACAGACTCAGCAGGCTGCGCTGCGCCACTTCCGCCTCGCGTGCATCCTTCACCGCAACGATTTCAATCTCCGCAGCGTTCGCCATCAGGGTGTCGTCTTTCAGGACGATGTCGGAAGCCTTGATGCGCTGAATACCTTCCACCAGCACCTTGATGGTGCCGTCCGGCAGTTTGAGAAGCTGGATGACCGTGGCAACAGTACCGATTTCGTAAAGGTCTTCGGTCTGCGGATCATCGATATCCGGGCTCCGCTGGGCCAACAGCACGATCTGCTTGTCGGGACCTTCCATCGCCAATTCAAGTGCTTTCATGGAGCGCTCACGCCCGACGAACAGCGGAATCACCATGTTCGGATACACCACAACATCGCGCAGGGGAAGCACGGGCAGAAGGGTAACACTTGCCTGTTTTTTATCCATATCGACTCCATTGCGGAAATGTCCGCCATGCCTCCTTTATGGGGCTTTTCGGGGCGTCTTGCAAGTACCCGGATGCAAAAAAAACGGAGCCTGAGACTCCGTTTGATTTCACGCCGGAAAAGGGTGGCTTACTCGCCAGAGGCTGCTTTCTGAGGGCTGCTGTTGGAGTAGATCAGGTAGGGTTCGGCCTGATGATTGATGACCGACTCGTCGACCACTACTTTGCTGACATTTTCCAGCGACGGCAGCTCATACATGGTATCGAGCAGGACCGATTCCAGGATGGTACGCAGGCCACGGGCGCCGGTTTTGCGCTTCATCGCCTTCTGGGCCACCGCAGCATAGGCATCCGGTCGGATTTCCAGCTCGACGCCTTCCATTTCGAACAGCTTCTTGAACTGCTTGCTGATGGCATTCTTCGGTTCGGTCAGGATCTTGACCAAGGCGGCCTCATCCAGCTCTTCGAGCGTGGCCACCACCGGAAGACGGCCGACGAATTCGGGAATCAGTCCGAACTTGATCAGATCTTCCGGCTCGACGTCGTGCAGCAGCTTGGAAAGATCCATCTTGCGCTCGGAGGATTTGACCTTGGCGCCGAAACCGATGCCACCGGACTCGGTGCTGCGCTGCTGGATGATCTTGTCGAGGCCGGCGAACGCACCGCCGCAGATGAACAGCATGTTCTTGGTGTCGACCTGCAGGAATTCCTGCTGCGGATGCTTGCGTCCGCCCTGCGGCGGCACCGATGCGACGGTGCCTTCGATCAGTTTGAGCAGTGCCTGCTGCACGCCTTCACCGGAAACATCCCGGGTGATCGAGGTGTTTTCCGACTTGCGGGAAATCTTGTCGATTTCATCGATGTAGACAATTCCGGACTGTGCCTTTTCGACATCGTAATCGCATTTCTGCAGCAGCTTCTGGATGATGTTCTCGACGTCCTCGCCGACATAGCCGGCTTCGGTCAGCGTGGTGGCATCGGCGATGGTGAACGGCACGTTGAGCAGCCTGGCCAGCGTTTCGGCCAACAGGGTCTTGCCCGAACCGGTGGGGCCGATCAGCAGGATGTTGGACTTGGACAGCTCGATATCGTCATTCTTGGCGCGTGACTCGATGCGTTTGTAGTGGTTGTAGACGGCCACGGACAGCGTTTTTTTGGCGCGCGGCTGACCGATGACGTACTGGTCGAGAACCTCGAGGATTTCCTTCGGTTTCGGCAGGTGGCTGCGGGCCGCACCGGCTTTTTCCTGGAGTTCCTCGCGGATGATGTCGTTGCACAGGGCAACGCATTCATCGCAGATGAACACGCTTGGGCCGGCAATCAGTTTGGTGACCTCATGCTGGCTCTTGCCGCAGAACGAGCAATACAGGATTTTGGTCGTGTCACCGGAGCGGGTTTTACGGTCGTCGGTCATAGGTCTGTGTTCGGCAAAGGACACTCACCCTGAGCATAGCACAAGCGGCTCAGAGTGAAAGTGCCTGGGAATGGAGGTCAGGCCGGCTGGATGCTGTCTGCAGGGCGGCGGTCGATGACGGCATCGACGACACCGTAGGCCTTGGCCTCTTCAGCGGCCATAAAATAATCACGCTCGACATCAAGTTCAATTTTTTCAATGGCTTGGCCGGTGTTAGCAGCCAGTTCGGCGTTCAGGCGCGAACGCAAGTAAAGGATTTCTTTGGCCTGAATCGCAATATCACTGGCCTGCCCCTGAGTACCGCCGGACGGCTGATGGATCATCACGCGCGAATTCGGCAGGATGTAACGTTTGCCTTTGGTGCCGGCAGCCAGCAGGAACGAACCCATCGAACAGGCCTGACCGACACAGATGGTCGAGACGTCCGGCTTGATGAAACGCATGGTGTCGTAGATCGCCAGACCTGCGGTGACCACACCGCCGGGCGAGTTGATGTAGAGGCTGATGTCTTTTTCCGGATTATCGGCTTCCAGGAATAGCAGCTGCGCGACGACGACATTGGCCACGTAATCGTCGATCGGGCCCACCAGGAAAATGACGCGTTCTTTCAGCAGACGCGAGTAGATGTCGAACGAGCGTTCACCGCGCGGGGTCTGTTCGACCACCATGGGGATCAGGTTGAGTCCTTCGGTAACGGCCATGGCGGTCTCCTTCGAATGCGCAGTGGTCAGGGTAGATTAAACCGGACGCATCGCTTCGGTAAAGGAAAGTTCCTGATCGGTCGATTGTGCGCGCTCGGCGACCCAGTCGATGACCTGCTCTTCCATCACGCGGTTCTGCAGTCCTGACATTAAGTTGGGGTCGTTTCGGTACAATTCAATGACCTGTTTCGGTTCTTCATAGGTAGAGGCGATCAGCGACAGGGTTTCCTTGACGCGGTTGAAATCCAGCTGAAGCGCGTTCTGGCGGGCAATTTCACCCACCAGCAGGCCGGCGGCAGTACGGTTGCGGGCCGGCACCATGAACTGGTCGAACGGATACACGGCATCGGCCTGACCCTGCTGACGGGCCTGTTCCTGGGCATTGGCAGCCAGCTTGCGGGCTTCCTGCTCGATCATCTTGGTCGGCAGTTCGACGTGGCTGTAAGCGGCGACCAGTTTCTGGGCGACTTCCGCACGCAGGCGGCTCATCAGCATGCCTTTCAGTTCACGCTCCAGATTGGCGCGCACTTCATTGCGGAACACTTCGAGCTTGCCGCTCTTGACCCCGAAGCTTTTGACGAAGGCCTCATCGGCTTCCGGAATGCGCGGTTCGGACACCTGGTTGGCCTTGATGGTGACATTGGCGGCTTGACCGGCCAGCGCCGGAACGCGCCAGTCGGACGGGAAAGTGATTTCAACCGAACGTTCCTCGCCGGCGTTCATGCCCGACAGCTGGGCTTCCAGTTCCGGAAACATCACGCCCGAACCGAGCACGGTAGCGCCCTTCTCGGTACCTTCTTCGGGTACGCGCGCGGCGGCGGTGCTGGCGAAGGTTTCCACGGCCACCAGATCACCGACCTGTGCGGCACGGCTGACCGGTTCCCAGGTACGTCGCTGTTGGCGCAGGGTGTCGATCATGTGGTCGATATCGGCATCGGCGACGTTGGCCTGCGCGCGGGTGATCTGCAGCTGGGTGACGTCGATGGTGCCGAAATCCGGGACGATTTCGAAAGTCGCGGTATAGCGGATTTCATTTTCGGCTTCGGTCGGCTCGGCTTCGATGCTCGGCTGGCCGGCGATGCGGACGTTTTCCTGACGGACGGCCTGATCGAAACTGGCACGGATCAGCTCTCCGAAAGCTTCCGAACGGACTTGCGGCCCGAAACGCTGTTCGATCACCTTGGTCGGTACCTTGCCTTTACGAAAACCTTTCAGATTGGCTTTGCTGGCCATATCGCGAAGCCGGCCATCGATGACCGAGGAAAGACGGTCGGAAGGAATTGAAACCGTCATGCGGCGTTCGAGCGTGCTGGTGTTTTCGACTGAAATTTGCATTACAACTCCTACATGCGCATTGCGCAGCTAAAAATGAAAAAGCCCGCGGAAAGCGGGCTTGACGACTGAAGCACCCTTCCATGCTGATGGTGCGAAAGGAGAGACTCGAACTCTCACGGGTTGCCCCACTGGAACCTAAATCCAGGGCGTCTACCAATTCCGCCACTTTCGCATGGACCGAGCAGATGATTCGGACGCCGGACGGCTCGGAACCCGGGCAACCGGGGCTCGCAAAGCGCGGACCAACGCCGTTTCGTAACAACAACGGACTGCCGCTATTATGCCGTAATTTGAACTGGGGTGGAAGACGGGATTTGAACCCGCGACCCTCGGAATCACAATCCGATGCTCTAACCAACTGAGCTACATCCACCACTGGAGAAACTGGCGCGCCCGGAGGGACTCGAACCCCCAACCAACGGAGTAGAAGTCCGTTGCTCTATCCAGTTGAGCTACAGGCGCTCAAAGGGGATTCTGCACCACGACGGGGTTTCAGGGAAGCCTTTTCGTGCATCAGATTGGTCGGGGTTGAGGGATTCGAACCCCCGACCCTCTGGTCCCAAACCAGATGCGCTACCAGACTGCGCTAAACCCCGACGGGCTGTTGAAAAATGGCGCGCCCGGAGAGATTCGAACTCCCGACCTACAAGTTCGTAGCCTGTTGCTCTATCCAGCTGAGCTACGGGCGCGCTGAGGGATGAAATTATGAATGAAAGCGGCTTTGCCGTCAACCGCCATTTGCGGCAAGTCATCGGCGGTTAAGGCCGGAAATATTCAGGATTCCGCTTAAAACCAAGCTCTGAAGCCGGCCACGAACTGATTTTCCCGGACCGGCTCGCCGGTCAAATGCCGCAAGTCGGCGCTTTCACCGAAATAGCGCACATAACTCCAACCGAGATAGGGCGCGAATTTTCGGCTGATTTCATAACGCAGTCGCAGACCGGCCTCGAGGGAATTCAAACCCTCGCCGAGGCCGCGCACCGGATCGGATTGACCGTAAAACTCGGCCTCGAGCGAGGGCTGCAGCATCCAACGGCTGCTTAGCAAAGTCTCATACTCGGCACCGAGGCGCAGCCCGTGCTGGCCGCCCTGCCCCAGATAGGCGGTTGCCTCGACCTCGAATTTGTAAGGAGCAAGACCAATCAGGCCGACGGCCAGAAAGTCCTGGGACGGCCCCGGCTTGATGTCATGGCGCACGCCAAGCACGGCATCCCACCAGGCAGAAACCGCATGCCCGTAGAGCAGTTCCACATCGGCGGCCTCGGTTTCACCGGCAACACGCTCTCCGGCAGTGCGTAGCCAGAGCCGGTTGATGTCGGATCCGACCCATGCCTTGCCTTCCCACGCCATACCAGTGCCATGCTCGGCATCCCAGAATTCAAGCTTTTCCATCAACGCTTTGCTTTGCCATTCCGGGGTATGCGCATGATCATGAGCCAACTTCGGAAATGCAGCGGCACGGTCGGCGTCGGTCACGGGCGGAATCGGTGTTTTCGGCGTGTCCATGCTCCAGAAATCATCCGGTTCGGATTCCGTGGCCTCCTGCGCCATCGCCGGCAATGCGAGGATAAGGGATAAAATCAGCGCGAAGCGCATCATTCGACCACCCGCACTTCGCGCATCATGCCCGACTCCATGTGATACAGAAGGTGGCAGTGATAGGCCCAGCGGCCCAGGGCATCGGCACGCACACGGTAACTGCGTTTGCTGCCGGGAGGCATGTCGATGGTGTGCTTGCGCACCATGAAGGCACCTTTGTCGTCTTCCAGATCGCTCCAGAGACCATGCAGATGAATCGGGTGGGTCATCATGGTGTCATTGACCAACACGATGCGGACGCGCTCGCCATAGTTCAGCTTCAAAGGCTCGGCACCGGCGAAAGGAATGCCGTCGAACGACCAGGCGAATTTTTCCATGTGTCCAGTCAAGTGCAATTCAATTTCGCGCTTCGGCCAGCGTCCGTCGGGATCCTCGAAACTGCTGTGTAGATCGGCATAGGAAAGTACGCGCCGGCCGTTGTCGCGCAGGCCGGTGCCCGGGTCATCCAGCTTCGGCACCGGCACCATGGTCTGCATGTCGACCAAGGGATTGCCGGCTTCGCTGTCGGGGTGCTTTTGCATTTCTGCACCGCCGTGATCCATGCCCGACATCGCGGCCATATCGTGCCCGCTGTGATCCATGCCTGCAGAACCATCAGGGGTTGCAGATGCTCCATGCGAAGAATGGTCCATGCCGCCATGGCCCATATCATCCATGCTGAGGATCACGCGCGGATCGGGCGCCGGCACCGGTGCGCGCAGGCCCTCGCGTACTGCCAAGCTACCGCTGATGAAGCCGGTCCGGCCCATATCCTGAGCGTAGATGCAGAACGCATCCTGGCCCGATGGCTCGACGATGACATCAAAGGTTTCCGCAACGGCGATGCGGAATTCATCAACGGTGACCGGATGCACGTTCTGGCCGTCGGCGGCGACCACGGTCATCTTCAGTCCCGGAATGCGCACATCGAAATAGGTCATCGCCGAACCGTTGATGAATCGCAGCCGCACTTTTTCACCCGGCTTGAACAGGCCTGTCCAGTTGCCCAGTGCGGTGGTTCCGTTCATCAGGTAGGTGTAGGTGTTGGCATTGACGTCGGAAAGGTCGGTCGGTGTCATCCGCATGCGCCCCCAGGCCCCGCGGTCATCCAGCGTTTCAGCCAGCCCTTTCTTATCGGCATCGCGAAGGAAGTCGGAGACCGTGCGCTTGCCGTAATTATCGTAACTCGACATCTTCTTCAGCCGGGCATACAGATCCGCCGGCGATAAATCGGTCCAATCGCTGAGCAGAACCGTATAGTCACGATCGTACCTGAATGGTTCCGGCTCCCGCGGCTCGACAATCAATGCCCCGTAAAGACCTGCCTGCTCCTGAAAACCGGAATGGCTGTGATACCAGTAGGTGCCGGATTGTTTGAGCTGGAAGCGGTAAAGCCAGGATTCACCACGGCGGATGCCGTCGAAGCTCATACCCGGCACGCCGTCCATGTTGGCCGGCAGCAGGATGCCATGCCAGTGGATCGAGGTCGTGTCGCCGAACAGGGACCCGCGCGGCAACAGATTGTCGACGCGCACGGTCACGGTATCGCCTTCACGCCAGCGTATTTCGGGGGCCGGCAGGCTGTTGTTGACGGTCACCGCGGTCCGGTTCTTACCGGTGAAATTGACCGGCATCTCGCCGATCCGCAGATGCAGATCGGTGTTGCGCAGTATCGGAGCGCCTTGCCCTGCGCGCGCCGACACCGGCCAGGCGCCGAAACCGGCCATGATTCCACCGGCGGCAAGACCCTGAACGAAACGGCGGCGGCTTGGATTTCTGAAGGACATACGGGTACGTTGCGAATCGGCGGAAAACCATCATACCGCCGCCGATAGAGACCATGCATCCAGATAATGTGAATTCCACAAAAAAACACCCGCAAGGGTGGTTTTTGGAAGGTGGCGGAGAGAGAGGGATTCGAACCCTCGATAAGGCTTTTGACCCTATACTCCCTTAGCAGGGGAGCCCCTTCAGCCTCTCGGGCATCTCTCCGGGGTCTGAAACGGCAGCGCCGCACAGGTTGACCATGATAAGGCTTTTGGCCGTTCCGGTAAACCTCAATCTGCTTTCGGTTCGGTGTTTTCCGCGGAATCCCTACCGATTTTCTGGTAAATCTCCTCTCGGTGCACGCCCACATCCTTGGGCGCAGTGATGCCCAGACGGACCTGATTGCCTTTGACTCCGAGCACGGTCACGGTGATTTCATCACCGATCATCAGCATTTCTCCGACACGTCGGGTCAGGATTAACATGCACCTACTCCTTTTGCTGCAAAGCCATTATCCATTGTCGCAAGCAAATCCTAGACCACATTCGGGCCAAGGGCAAATGACTCAGGCCAGACGGCCGGCCAGCCAGCCATCCAGCTCCGCCATGGCCTTGAGCAGCGCCGGACCATCCTCGCCGCCGCCCTGGGCAAAATCCGCACGGCCACCGCCTTTGCCGCCGATCTGGGCAGCAATATGCGCCAATACGTCACCGGCCTTCAGTTTGGCCTGCGCCCTGCCCTGCACGCCGGCGACCAGCGAGGCTTTGCCATCCTGCGCGGCGGCCAGAACAATGACCGAATCCGGAAGTTGGACCTTGAGATTGTCGACCAGTTCCCGGAGACCTTTGGGGTCGCCGCTCTCGATCCGCAGTTTGACCAGCTTGATGCCGGCAATATCGATCGCCTGTGCGGCCATTTCGGCACTCTGACCGGATGCCGCTTTGGCCTTGTAGAAATCGAGTGCCTGTTCAAGTTTCTTCTGGCGTTCAAGCAGTTGGTTCAGCTTATCGAGGACATCATGGCCACGGGCTCCGATAAGGTCCGAGGCTTTCTGCAATACCGATTCGCTGTGTTTGAACGCCGCTACCGCGTGAGCGCCCGTGGTTGCTTCGATCCGGCGTACACCAGCGGCAACGCCGGCTTCGGACAAAATCTTGAACACGCCGATATCGCCGGTGCGATGCACATGGGTACCCCCGCAGAGTTCGGTCGAAAAATCACCCATCCGCAGAACGCGAACGCGCTCGCCGTATTTTTCACCGAACAGCGCCATCGCTCCGAAATCGAGGGCTTCCTGCATGCCCATATGATGGACCTCGGCTTCGGCATTGCGGCGGATTTCGCTATTGACCATTTCTTCGATGCGCTGCAGCTGCTCGGCCGTAACCGCCTGGAAATGCGAAAAGTCGAAACGGGTGCGCTCCGGTGTCACCAGTGATCCTTTCTGGCTGACATGCTCGCCGAGCACAGTTCGCAGCGCCGCGTGCAACAGATGGGTCGCCGAATGATTGGTGACCGTCGACTGGCGACGACCGGCATCGACGCGGGCGGAAAGCTTGTCACCGAGGGCGATGCGGCCGCTCTCAAGCGCTCCGACATGGCCATGGAAGATGGCGGACAGCTTTTGGGTATCTTCGACCAAGAAACGCACGTCGGTGGATGCGCACAGCACGCCGGCATCACCGATCTGACCGCCGGATTCGGCATAAAACGGCGTTTTGTCGAGCAGAACGATTCCGCGCTGACCGGCTTCAAGTACCGCAACCGGATTGCCATCACGGAGCAGTGCCACCACGCGGCAGCCATCACATTCGAGCTTTTCGTAACCCTTGAATTCGGTGGCATGCAGACTGGCGACCAACTCGGCGGGCAGCCCGACCGTTCCGGCGAATTTGCTGGCACCGCGGGCACGATCCCGCTGCTGATCCATCAAGGTTTCATACTGTTCCATCGCATCCGGCGCTGGGTCCAGGCCACGCTCACGCAGGATATCGATGATCAGATCGGGTGGGCAGCCGAATGTATCGTGCAACAGGAACAACTGTTCGCCGCTGACCGCATCGGCGCCATCGGCCAGCATACCGTCCAGACGGACCATGCCGGCATCGAGCGTGGTCGCGAAGGCCGCTTCTTCGGCCCTCAGTGCCTGCTCGATCAGCGCACGTTTACTTTCCAGTTCCGGATAGGCTCCGGCCATTTTTTCAGCCAAAGGCTGCAGCATGCGCCAGAACAGGCCTTCAGGACGCAGAGCGCCGAGCTTCCAGAGATGGCGAACGGCACGGCGGATGATGCGTCGCAGCACGTAACCGCGGCCTTCATTGGAGGGCAGAACGCCGTCGACAATCAGGAAACTGCAGGCACGGATGTGATCGGCGATGACACGCAGTGACTTGTTGCCGAGATCATCGGTATGCGTCAATGCCGCCGCGGTACGGATCAGATGATCAAACAGATCGATTTCATAGTTACTGTGCACATGCTGCAGTACGGCGGCGATGCGCTCGAGGCCCATTCCGGTGTCGACGCAGGGCGCCGGCAGCGGCAGCAAGGTGCCGTCGGGCTGCCGGTCGAACTGCATGAATACATTGTTCCAGATCTCGATAAAGCGGTCACCGTCTTCATCCGGAGAACCGGGCGGACCCCCGGCGATATGGTCGCCATGATCGAAAAAAATCTCGGTGCAGGGTCCGCAGGGGCCGGTATCGGCCATCTGCCAAAAGTTATCCGACGCAAATGGCGCGCCCTTGTTGTCACCGATGCGGATGATGCGCGATTCCGGTAGGCCGATCTGCGTATGCCAGATATCAAACGCCTCGTCATCGGTGTGGTAGACCGTGACCCATAACCGATCTTTGGGCAGCTTCCAGACCTCAGTCAGCAATTCCCAGGCGTAATGAATGGCGTCTTTCTTGAAGTAATCGCCGAAGCTGAAATTTCCCAGCATTTCGAAGAAGGTATGGTGGCGTGCGGTGTAGCCGACCTGGTCAAGATCATTGTGTTTGCCGCCGGCCCGCACACAGCGCTGCGAACTGACGGCACGGGTGTAGCTGCGTTTCTCGGCACCGAGAAACACATCCTTGAACTGCACCATGCCGGCATTGGTGAACAGCAGGGTCGGATCATTGCCGGGAACCAACGGGCTGCTGGGCACTACGGCATGGCCTTTACCGGCAAAGAAATCCAGGAAATCCTGGCGGATTTGCGCACTCGAGCGCGACGTCATCTGTGTCATGGTCAACCTGAAGCGTGGGACGCGGCACCGAGTGCACCGCTACGCCTTGATTTTAAACCATTTGCGGGCATTTTTAGGGACTTTCGTCGATTAAATCCGGCTCAACCGGCCATTCCGTGATTTTAACGGCATTGTAGGCGGTTTTCTGCTCAAAGCCCCGCCGGAGCAGGAAATCGACAGCTTTTCGGCTTTGTGCCGGATCGGACTGGATTTTGCGTAAATAGCGACGAGCTACAAGCCCTTGCGCGGTTTCCAGCCAGTTGCCGGGAAGCGCCGCGATAGCCTCGGTGATGACCTCAGCAGCAAGGCTGTGCTGAGCCATTTCGGCCCGAATACGGACCGGGCCGTACCCAGCGGCCTGTCTTGATCGCGCCAAGGCCATGGCAAAACGCTCGTCATTCTGCGCTGGCGCAACTTCTGCTTCAACTCCCTCTTCGAATGCTCGCGCCGTACCAGCAGGCCCATGGCCTGCTGGTACGCCGGAAGTTCCGAAGCTTTTCTTCGCATCAGGCTTCGACGTCTTCAATGGGCTTCTTCGGGACGATGACCGGCTTGAGCTTTTCCTTGATTTTGGCTTCAAGCTCAAGGGCCATTTTCGGATTGTCTTTCAGGTATTGGCGGGCATTCTCCTTGCCTTGGCCGATGCGTTCACCGAGCGCGCTGTACCAGGCACCCGATTTTTCAACGAACTTGGCATCAACACCCAGATCGAGGATTTCGCCTTCCCGGGAAATACCCTCACCGTAAAGAATTTCGGTAATGACCTGCTTGAACGGCGGGGCCATTTTGTTCTTGACCACCTTGATGCGAGTTTCATTGCCGATGATTTCATCGCCTTTCTTGACTGCACCGATACGGCGGATGTCCAGACGCACCGAAGCATAGAATTTCAGGGCATTGCCGCCGGTGGTGGTTTCCGGATTCTGGCCGGGCATCATCATGCCGATTTTCATGCGTAACTGGTTGATGAAAATAACCATGCAGTTGCTGCGCTTGATGTTTCCGGTCAGCTTGCGCAGGGCCTGGCTCATCAGACGGGCCTGCAGGCCGACCTGCATTTCACCCATTTCGCCTTCGATTTCGGCGCGCGGCGTTAGCGCTGCAACCGAGTCAATCACGACCATATCGACGGCATTCGAGCGCACCAGCATATCGACAATTTCAAGGGCCTGCTCACCGGTATCCGGCTGCGAAATCAGCAAATCATCAACATTGACGCCGAGCTTCTGGGCATAGCCCGGATCCAAGGCGTGTTCGGCATCGACGAAGGCTGCCGTACCGCCTGCTTTCTGGCATTGGGCGATGGTCTGCAAGGTCAGTGTGGTCTTGCCCGAGGATTCCGGCCCGTAGATTTCAACGACACGGCCTTTGGGCAGACCGCCGATTCCCAGCGCGAGATCGAGCATGATCGAACCGGTACCGATGACTTCGGCCGCTTCGATGCTCTTATCGCCCATCAGCATCACGGTACCTTTGCCGAATTGTTTATCGATCTGGGCCAGGGCCGCAGCCAGTGCACGTTTTTTGTTCTCATCCATCATCGGTTCCTCAGTGTTGTTTCGTTGGGGTAGTTGAATCATAAAAGGCGGCAGTCGCAAAAGCTGAGACCGTCGCGAAAGCAGTGTGGCCTTGGCCCATCTCGGGAGCAGTCAGGTAACTGCGTTGGTTCGTATCGGAATTTATGGGCATGTTCATTTGCCGGAAGGCCGGATCAGGCCGCAGTAGAGGCCTTCGATGGCGAAATCCTGATCCGGGCGGACATCAATGGGCTGGAAATCCGGATTGCGCGGCAACAGCCGGATACCATGCTTGCCAATTTTCAGACGCTTGATGGTGATTTCATCATCGATGCGGGCAACTACGATTTGATCGGAAAGCGCCTGCTGGGTGCGGTGGATGCCGACCAGATCGCCGTCGAAAATGCCGTCATCGCGCATGGAATCGCCTTTCACTTTCAGCAAGTAATCCGGCACCGGGGAGAAGAACGCCCGATCCAGCAGCACGAAGTCGTCCGACGGGATGTCGGCGCCGATGGGCAGACCGGCCGCCACCCGCCCCAATACAGGCAGACGCAGGGCATCGCCGGCCGATTCCACCCGGGTTCGAGGCAGGGGAATCTCCACATCCTCATCGGATTGCGGGTGGCAAAGGCGGATGCCGCGCGCCTGACCGGGCAGGCGGCGGATGTATCCGGCTTGTTCGAGAATGTCCAGGTGGTACTGCGCTGCGCGAACGCCGCGGAAACCGAGTGCGTTGGCAATTTCGGTCTGTGAGGGCGGCACACCCTGTTCATCGATGCACTGAGCGATGAAGGTGAGTATGGCTTGTTGGTTGTCAGAAATGTTCATTAGTAGTAATACTACTAACTAAATTCAGCCTGTCAAGCCCTTTTCAATAATAATTCCTGACACAGTCCCAAGCATTTGATTCAGAATGAATATTAGCCAGGGGATGGTGCCTAGGGAAACGATAAAGGGCTTGGTAGTTCAACGCCATACAGGGCATTCATCGCAACCGAGTAGCGCGCAAAACCGCCGCCTGCTTGGCCGGCACGGTGAACTCCACCTCTGGGCGCTGGCCCGCATAGATCCGGTCATTGAGCAGATCCCGGAACTCATCGAAATCCGAGCGCGGTAGGCGCACGCGTCGTTCGCTGGTTGAATTGTTCAGAATCACCCAGAGTACTTCGCCGCCGGCCTGCCGTTCATAGGCGAACACCTCGTCGCCGTTGTCGGCCAGCAGGGTCCGGTAACTTCCGATGCGAAGCGCAGGATGGGCGTTGCGGATAGCGATCAGTTTTTTATAGAACGCATGAAGATCCAGATTCTGCGCCACCGTGTCGGCTTCGGATTCCGGCCGCAGGTTCTGTTTCGGCAATGCCCGCTCCTTTTCATAGATGATGTCCGGCCAGATCATCGGCTTCCGGTCATCCGGATCATTGGCGCCCCACATCCCCACTTCATCGCCGTAATACACCATCGGGGCGCCGACATAGGTCATCTGCAGCACCACGAACAGCTTTTGCAGCTGCAGTTCCGCGGCATTCGGTTTACGCACGCTGTAATCCGGATTATTGACCGGCTGCGACATCTGGAACCATTTGCCCCAGTCGCGGAAGTTACCCAGGGATCGGTTGACGATGTAGGAGCCGATGCGGTTGGTATCATGGCTGCCGAACAGGTTCTGATTCACATAGGCCACACCCGGCGGATACATCGTGCGCAGCTCGGCCAGCTTGCGGTCAAATTCGCGGACGGTAATGCGGTATTTACCTTCGTTGAACAGGAATTCGGCCGCGGTGAACGCGAAGTTGTAGTGCATTTCGCCATCGAATTCATCCCCCTGCAGATAGGGCTTGACCACCTCCGGGGTGTTGACGATCTCGGCGGTGAGGTAGGCGTCCGGATTGATGGTCTTGACATGCCGCCGCCAGTCTTTCCAGAACGGATGTGCGACCATGTAAGCCACGTCCAGGCGCCAGCCGTCGATGCCGTGCTCTTTCCCCTTTCCTTTCGGGTTCATCCAGCGCTCGGTGGCGGCATAGATGTAGGCTTTCGGACCGGGTACGATACCATTGGCGTCTTCGCGAAGCTCGGGCAGTGATTTGTTGCCCCACCAGCCCTCGTAGTCGAATGCGATGCCGGAAGCCGGGTCATCGAAATTCTTGATGGTGAACCAGCTCAGATACGGCGATTTCATCTTATTGCGGCGGACATCCTGCAGGGCGAAGCTGTTGAAGCCCATGTGATTGAACACCCCGTCGAAGATGACACGGATGCCGCGCTTGTGGGCTTCGGCAATCAACCTCAGCGCCAGCTCGTCGGCTTTGGTCCAGACCCAGGTTTTCGGGTCACCGGGGTTTTCCTTGGCCATCAAGGCCCGGTCGCCTTTCGGGTCGGGGCCGAAATTCGGATCGATGTGGTGGTAACTGGCGCCATCGTACTTGTGGTTCGAGGGCGCATCGAAGACCGGATTCAGGTAAATGGCATTGATGCCCAGATCCTGCAGGTAATCGAGCTTGTCGATGACCCCCTGCAGATCACCGCCGTAGCGGCGGCGCTGCATGTGCTTCCAGAGCTCCGGTTCGCCGTTGGCTTTTTCGTAATCCTGCAGCTGGTACCAATCACTGCCCCAGGGGTGCACACGCCATTGCTTCGGCGGCTCCATCGGGTCGGCACCGGCGATGTCGGCCACGGTCGGGTCATTCGACGGATCGCCGTTGCGGAAGCGCTCAGGAAAAATCTGGTACCAGACCGCTGCTTTCGCCCATTGCGGAACGAATTCCACCGGTTTGTCCTGTGCCGACGTACCGCATGCTGCCGTGGCGAGAAGAACAATCAAAAATGGTTTGATTGCATGCATTTCAGTATCCCTTGCTTGAGTGGATGCGGCGGTCCGATGACGGCGGAACACAGATGACTACTTTATCAGCGGCATCAGCCCTTTCAAGGCCACTGCCACCGTCTGCCGGCGAACGGCTTCACGGTCGCCCTCGAAATGAAATACTTCGGCGCCCGGATACTGTCCCCGCCGCTTCCAGGCGATCCAGACCGTGCCGACCGGCTTTCCCGGCAAGCCGCCGCCCGGACCGGCAATACCAGTAACCGCAACGGCAAGATTGGCGCCGGAAGTAATAAGTGCGCCGGACACCATTTCCAGCGCTGTTTCCTTGCTCACCGCACCGTGTTCCATCAGGGTTTCCGGACGCACGCGCAACAGGGCCTGCTTCGCCTCGTAACTGTAGGCAGCCATGCCGCAGTCGAACCAGGCCGAACTGCCGGGGATATCGGTCAGGATTTTGGCAATCCAGCCGCCGGTGCAGCTTTCGGCGGTACACAGGGTCAGATGCTCCGCCAACAGGCGGTCGCCGAGCTGCTTCGCGGCCTGTTGCAGGGCGGTATCGGATCCATCAACGAAAGCGTTCAAGCAGGGCCTGCCTCGGGTTAGACTATGGCCATAGCATAAGCGAAAACCCCATGTCTTCGAACGATTTCTCCCAGCACACGCCGCTCATGCGGCAGTTCTTCAGCGCCAAAGCCGAATACCCCGATGTGCTGCTGTTTTTCCGTATGGGCGATTTTTACGAACTGTTCTATGACGACGCGCGCAAAGCCGCCCGCTTGCTCGATATCACCTTGACCCAGCGCGGCCAAAGTGGCGGCAATGCCATTCCGATGGCGGGCGTGCCTTATCACGCCGCCGACGGCTATCTGGCACGTCTGGTGGCACTCGGCGAATCGGTGGCCATCTGCGAACAGATCGGTGATCCGGCGCTGGCCAAAGGCCTGGTCGAACGCAAAGTCGTGCGGGTCATCACACCAGGCACCCTCACCGACGAGGCGCTGCTCGACGACCGGCGCGAACAATTACTGCTGGCGGTTTCGCAGACCAAGCAGGGCTATGGCCTGGCTTGGGCGGATGTCGCGGCCGGACATTTCCTGCTCAGCTTTGCCGCCGATGCCGAACAATTGGGTGCCGAGCTGGCGCGCCTGAATCCCGCCGAGATCCTGATTCCGGACAGCGATGAGCTGGCGAACCTTCTGGCCGGCAGCAAGGGCTTGCGTCGGCGGCCGGTGTGGTATTTCGATGCGGAAACCAGTACCCGGCAACTGCTGCAATTTTTCGGCGTCGCGGATCTCAGCGGTTTCGGACTGAATGAGGGCACGCCGGCCAACGCCACGGCGATCGCCGCCGCCGGGGCACTGCTGGGTTACCTGGAAGAAACCCAGAAGCAGCGTTTGCCGCATCTGAACTCGCTGCAATGGGAAGCCGCGGATGACGCCATCGCCATGAACGCCGCCACGCGCCGGCATCTGGAGCTGGACGAACGCTTCGACGGCCAGTCGCAGCACACCCTGTTCGGCGTGCTCGACACCACCTGCAGTCCGATGGCCGGACGCCTGTTGCGGCGCTGGCTTCACCGGCCACTCAGGGATTCGCAGACCGTCCGGAAACGCCATCAGGCGGTCGAGGAATTGATGGATCGGCGAATGACGGAGCCGCTCGGCGCCGTCTTCCGCGGCATCGGCGATCTGGAGCGCATGTTGACCCGCATTGCCCTGCGCAGCGCCCGTCCGCGCGACCTGAGTGGACTTCGTGACGGATTGCTGCGGCTGCCTGAAATCGAAGCGATACTGCAACCGGCCGATGCACCGCGGCTGCGTGAATTACGCAGTGCCTTGGGACGGCACCCGGATCTTGCGTCGCATCTGCAGCAGGCACTCATGCCGCAGCCTTCGGTCTTGCTGCGAGACGGCGGGGTATTCGCCTTCGGCTTCGATGCCGAACTGGATGAACTGCGCGTGCTTTCGACCAATGCCGATCAATTCCTGATCGACCTGGAAGCGCGGGAGAAGGCCGCCACCGGCATCGCCACCCTGAAGGTCGGCTACAACCGGGTGCATGGCTACTACATCGAAATCAGCAAGGGCCAGGCCGAGAAAGCACCGGCGCACTATACCCGGCGCCAGACCCTGACCGGTGCCGAGCGCTTCATCACCGAGGAACTGAAAGCCTTCGAAGACAAGGTACTGTCGGCGCGCGAGCGTGCGCTGGCACGGGAACGGTTTCTCTACGAGCAATTGCTCGACCGGCTTAACAACGACCTGCAGACCCTGAAAGCCTGCGCCCAGGCATTGGCTGAGTGCGATGTGCTGACGGCATTCGCCGAACGCGCGGAAGCCTTGAACTGGTGCCGCCCGCAGTTGCTGGATGAGGATGGCATCCGCATCCGGCGCGGCCGGCATCCTGTCGTGGAGCAGGTACGCGAGCAGGCATTCGAACCGAACGATCTCGTCCTCGACGGTGAGCAGCGCATGCTGTTGATTACCGGCCCGAACATGGGCGGTAAATCCACCTACATGCGGCAGAACGCGCTGATCATCCTACTCGCCTATATCGGCAGTTTCGTTCCGGCCGAATCCGCTGAAATCGGTCCGATCGACCGCATCCTGACCCGCATCGGTGCCGGCGACGATCTGGCGCGCGGCCAATCGACCTTCATGGTGGAAATGGCGGAAACCAGTTTCATCCTGCGCAACGCCAGCCCAAAGTCCTTCGTGCTCATGGATGAAATCGGCCGCGGCACCTCGACCTATGACGGCCTGGCTTTGGCACAAGCCTGCGCCGAAGCGCTGTGCGACGGCAACCGCGCCTACTGCCTGTTCGCCACCCATTATTTCGAACTGACCGCGCTGCCGGAAACCCATTCCGGCATCCGTAACGTGCACCTAGACGCAGTGGAACACGGCGATCAGCTGATCTTCATGCACGCGGTAAAAGACGGTCCCGCCAACCGCAGTTTCGGCCTGCAGGTGGCCTCGCTGGCCGGTCTGCCCAAACCGGTACTCACGCGTGCGAAACAGGCGCTGCTGCAATTGGAAAACAAACCGCAACAGCCGTTGAATCTGCATCCGCAATCACTGGAACAGCCTGCCCAACTTGGCCTGTTTGTTGCTGACGATGCATTGGCCAATGCCGTCGACGGATTGAATCCGGACGAGTTGACGCCGAAGCAGGCCCTGGAAGCACTTTACAGGCTGAAGCAGCTACGCTGATTCAGAGCGCGTCGATATCGCCGAGCGCCTGGATCAGGCGGCGAGCGCGCTTGTCAGGTTTTCCCAGCGGCGCCTTGTAACCGGCATTGGCCAGGCGCTTCATCTCGCGTTCGCTTTCACGCTTGATGCGTGACGCATCGGATTCGCTGTACAGGGCTTGTGCCACGGACGCCGGGCCACGCTGCTCGCTCAGCCCGAGCACGCTGATTTCATAAAGCTCATTGGCGCGCAGGATCTGCAGGACATCACCGCAGCGCAGCATGCGCGAGGGTTTGATGGCCTGGCCGCCGATCTGCACCTTGCCGCCGGCCAGCATCTGCTTGGCCAGGCTGCGGGTCTTGAAAAAACGTGCGGCCCATAACCAGACATCGGCGCGGACTTCGGTGAAGGGTTCTTTGTTCATGCGCTTAAAATGCAAACGGCCGCGAGAGCGGCCGTGTGTGCAGTCGGTCAGGCATCAACTCAGGCTTTTTTGCCATAGTTGAGGTCTTCCTTGATGCGGGCTTTCTTGCCTTCGAGGTCGCGCAGGTAGTACAGCTTGCCCTGGCGGACGTCGCCGCGGCGCTTGACCGACACGGAGTCGATGGTGGCGCTGTGGGTCTGGAACACGCGCTCGACGCCGAAACCGTGCGAAATCTTGCGGACGGTGAAAGCGGAATTCAGACCGCGGTTCTTGATCGCGATGACCACGCCTTCATAGGCTTGCACGCGCTCGCGGTTGCCTTCTTTGACTTTGACGTTGACCACGACGGTGTCACCGGGGCCGAAGTCAGGCAGCTTGCGGGTGATTTGTTCGGCTTCGAATTTTTGCAGGAGGTTCATAGGACACCACGATTCTGTCGTTCTGGGGGACGCCTCTCGGCGTGTTAAGCCGCTTATTATAGCCCGAAACTTGGGGTTTTGACTAGGGGGCGTGTCCATCTGCGGGGGAATTGCCGGTCTGTTCAGCTTTGAACTCGGCCAGAAGCACGGCATCGGCCTCGGACAGCTGGCTTTCATCCAGCAAATCCGGACGTTTCAGCCAGGTCCGGCCCAGGCTCTGCTTGCGGCGCCAACGGGCAATCAGGGCATGATTGCCGGACAACAGCACCTCCGGAACGCCCACGGTGCCAAGGGTCTCGGAGCGGGTGTAATGCGGGCAGTCCAACAGGCCGTCTTCAAAACTGTCCTGTATGGCCGAATCGGCGTCGTTCAGCACGCCATCCAACAGTCGGACCACGGCATCGATGACCGTGGCCGCCGGCAGTTCGCCCCCGGACAACACGTAATCGCCGAGCGAAATTTCCTCGTCGATGTGGGTATCGACAAAGCGTTGGTCGACACCCTCGTAACGTCCGGCCAACAGAATCAGACGCGGCCGGCCGGCCAATTCACGGGCCTTGGCCTGGGTAAACGGCTGGCCCTGCGGACTCAGATAGACCGTGTGCGCGGGACCATCATCGGCCTGCACCACCGCATCCAGACATTCCATCAGCGGATCGGCCATCATCACCATACCCGGCCCGCCGCCGAATGGGCGTTCATCGATGCGGCGGTAGTTGTCGTGGGCGAAATCGCGCGGATTCCACACGTGCAACCCGGCCAAGCCACGCTCGAAGGCACGACCGACCACGCCGACCTGCAGGCACTGGCGGAAATAATCGGGAAACAGGGTAATGACGTCGAAACGCATCAGAAGTCGGCATCCCAATCAACGCGGACTTCGCCGGCCCCGAGATCGACCGCGTCCACGAACCGGTCTAGCAGAAACGGTATCAGGCGTTCGCGCTCGCCGATGACTACCATGACCGGATTGGCCGGGGTGTCGAACAGATGCGAGACCGTTCCGAAATCAACGCCCTCGCGGTTGCGCACGCGCAGGCCTTCCAGATCGATCCAGTAGTATTCGCCCGGTTTGGCTTTCGGCAGTTGGCTGCGCGTCACCCAGAGTTCGGCGCCGTGCAGGGCCTGGGCGGCATCGCGGTCGTCCACATCGGACAGGCGGATGACCGGCCCTTTTGCAGTCATACGGCCGCTCAGGCTTTCCAATACCTGCTCACGGCCTTCATGCACCAGAATCAGCGGCTTGTATTTCAGCAGCTGTTGGGGCGGATCGGCGAAGCTCTGGCATTTGATTTCACCCGAGATGCCGAAAGCGCCGACCATCCTGCCAATGAGGATACGGCGCTCCGGGGACATGTCAGGCCCTCGCGTCATGGCCGCGAGGACGGGCTCAGGCAGCGGCCTGGCTCGAGGCTTCTTTCACGAGCATGCGGACTTTGTCGGTTAGCTGCGCGCCTTGGGAAACCCAGTGGTTGACGCGGTCGGTGTTCAGCTCGACGCGCTTTTCGTTGCCTTGGGCAACCGGGTTGTAGTAACCCACGCGCTCGATGGAACGGCCATCGCGCTTGTTGCGTTGGTCGGTCACCACGATGTGGTAGAACGGACGCTTTTTGGCGCCGCCGCGGGTCAGTCGAATCTTGACCATAATGTAATGTGCTCTGTAGTTCGGGGTGGAATCGGGGCCGAAGCCTCGGGTAGCCGGATATTATAGCCCCAAACCGGCTTTATGGAAAGCCGGAAGCTTAACGACCGCCGAATCCGCCCGGGAAGCCGCCGCCGAGCATGCCTTTCATGCCGCGCATCATGCCCTTCATGCCGCCGCGCGAGAGCTTGGCCATCATGCCTTCCATCTGCTGGTACTGCTTGAGCAGGCGGTTGACATCGGCCGGGGTGGTGCCCGAACCGCGGGCGATGCGGGCACGGCGCGAGCCGTTCAGCAGACCGGGATTGCGGCGTTCTTTCGGGGTCATCGAATTGATGATGGCGATCATGCGCGGCATTTCCTTGCCGGTGACCTGGTTTTTGACGTGATCCGGCACCTGGGCCATGCCCGGCAGCTTATCCATCAGACCGGAAATCCCGCCCATGGCCTGCATCTGCTGGAACTGCTCGCGCATGTCGTTCAGGTCGAATTTCTTGCCTTTAGCCACTTTCTGGGCCAGTTTGGCGGCCTTTTCGTGGTCAACCTGCGACTGCACCTGTTCGACCAGACTGAGCACATCGCCCATGTCCAGAATCCGGCTGGCGGCCCGATCCGGATGGAAGACATCCAGACCCTCGGGTTTTTCACCGACACCGACGAACTTGATCGGCTGGCCGGTAATGTGGCGGACCGACAGGGCGGCACCACCGCGGGCGTCGCCGTCGGTTTTGGTCAGGATCACGCCGGTCAACGGCAGTGCCTCGCTGAATGCTTTGGCGGTGTTGGCCGCATCCTGACCGGTCATGGCATCGACCACGAACAGGGTTTCCACCGGATTCAGAGCAGCATGCAGCTGCTGGATTTCGGCCATCATGGCGGCATCGATGGCCAGACGGCCGGCGGTATCGACCAGCACCACGTCCATGTAGGTTTTGCGGGCTTCGCTGATGCAGGCTTTGGCGATGTCCACCGGCGACTGGCTGGCCTGACTCGGGAAGAAATTCACCCCCACCTGTTTGGCCAAGGCTTCCAGCTGGGCAATCGCGGCCGGGCGATAGACGTCGCAGCTGACCACCATCACTTTCTTCTTGCGCTTTTCCTTCAGGAATTTGGCCAGTTTGCCGACCGTGGTGGTTTTACCGGCACCCTGCAGACCCGCCATCAGGATGATGGCCGGCGCCGGCACATTGAAGTTCAGATCGACCGCCTCGGCACCCATCACCGCCGCGAGTTCATCGTGGACGATTTTAATCAGGGCCTGGCCGGGAGTCAGGCTGGCGAGTACTTCCTGGCCGACCGCGCGCGCCTTGATGCGCTCGATCAGGGCCATTACCACCGGCAGGGCGACATCGGCCTCGAGCAGGGCGATGCGCACTTCACGCAGGGAGTCCTTGATGTTGTCTTCGGTCAGCCGGCCGATGCCGCGCAGGCGTTGTAGGGTTCCGGACAGGCGTTGGGTCAGCGATTCAAACATGGGGCATCCTCAGTTCAGACGGCTATTATACGCCGGCACGGATTTGCCACGACCCCTCGATTTTTGTACGGAATATGCCAAACTGTGGGCCATGACCATTGAATTCGCCAGCTATACTGCCTTTTTCGCTTACCTGCTGAGCGCCGGGCTTTGGGTGTTCCGGCAGCGCACCGGGCTGAACAGTCTGTTTGCGCAGACCGCGGCACTGTTGGCGCTGGCCGCACACGCACTGGCACAGGGTCTGTTCTGGCATCAGGCCCAAGGCCCGGACCTGCACTTCTTCGCTGCACTGTCCTGGATTGCCTTGGCGATGGCGGTGATCAGCACTGCGCTGACCGCACGAAAGCAGCTGTCGGCACTCGGCATTCTGGTCTACCCGATTGCCGCACTGTCGGTCTATGCGAATTACCGCTGGGGCGTGCATGTCACCAGCGCCCTTGATTGGCGCCTCAAGCTGCATGCCAGTTTCGCGTTGCTGGCTTACGCCGGGCTGTCCATCGCCACCCTGCTCGCTCTGCTGTATTGGTTGCAGGACCGCGCCCTGCGCCGGCGCCATCTGCAATCCTGGCTGGGTGCCTTACCGCCGCTGGTACAGACCGAACAGATGCTGTTCAAAACTCTGGGTACCAGCTGGCTGTTGATGACGCTCACGCTCGCCACCGGCGCCGTGTTCGTGGAAGACATGCTGGCCCAGCATCTCTGGCACAAAACCGTACTGACTGCGCTGAGCTGGCTGGCCTTGCTGATTCTTCTGATTGGCCGTATGCGTTACGGCTGGCGCGGCGCGCGCGCGGTGCATTGGACTTTGGGCGCGGCCACACTTTTGGCATTGGCATTCTTCGGCTCGAAGTTCGTTCTGGAACTAGTGTTGCAGAAACCTTAAAACGCCGCCTGCAACGCGTCCATCAAGCGATCAACCGCAATCACTTCCATGTCGCCGAACTGGCCACGCTTGGGCGCATTGGCCTTCGGCACGATGGCGCGCTTGAAGCCGTGCATGGCGGCTTCCTTCAGGCGTTCTTCGCCGTTCGGCACCGGGCGGATTTCGCCCGACAGCCCTACTTCGCCGAAGGCCACGGTTTTCTGCGCCAGCGGCCGGTCTTTGAGTGACGACAGCACCGCCAATAGCACCGGCAGATCGGCTGCAGTTTCCTGCACGCGGATGCCGCCGACTACATTGACGAACACGTCCTGGTCGGACACGCCGATGCCGCCGTGGCGGTGCATGACCGCCAACAGCATGGCCAATCGATTCTGTTCCAGACCAAGCGTGACCCGACGCGGATTGGGCATGGACGATTGATCGACCAGGGCCTGTACTTCCACCAGCAGCGGACGCGTGCCTTCACGGGTGACCAACACCACGCTGCCCGGCGCACTCTGACTTTGACCGGAAAGAAAAATGGCGGACGGATTGGCGACTTCCTTCAGGCCTTTGTCGGCCATGGCGAATACGCCCAATTCGTTGACCGCACCGAAGCGGTTCTTGAACGCACGCAGCAGCCGGAAACGTGAACCGCTTTCGCCTTCGAAATACAGAACGGCATCGACCATGTGTTCGAGGACGCGCGGGCCTGCGATTCCGCCCTCTTTGGTGACGTGGCCGACCAGGAATACCGAGGTCCCGGTTTCCTTGGCATAGCGCACCAGGCGCGCGGCGCATTCACGCACCTGGCTGACCGAACCCGGAGCGGCGCTGAGCTGCTCGCTCCACAGGGTCTGGATGGAATCGGCGACCAGAATCTTCGGTTTGGCCTGCTGGCAGTGCTGCAGGATCTTCTCC
Organism: Lysobacteraceae bacterium; assembly: GCA_021299355.1. Classification (GTDB taxonomy): domain Bacteria; phylum Pseudomonadota; class Gammaproteobacteria; order Xanthomonadales; family Xanthomonadaceae; genus Arenimonas. Next base: position 16,986 of record JAJTGG010000005.1, on the reverse strand, counting down.
ACCGAGGTTTCCGCCAGCGCCAACAGATGTTCGGTATCCAGCCCCAAGCGCAGGGCCCGCCCGGCCACTTGGCCGAGGCTTTCCTCGCCGCTGATGTACAGTGCCGGTTGGCGCGCCGCCAAGCTGGCCATGGCCTGCAGCAACAGGGTGGATTTGCCTATGCCCGGGTCACCGCCAATCAATACCACCGAGCCTTCCACCAGGCCGCCGCCAAGTACGCGGTCGAGCTCGTTCAGGCCGGTGCTGACGCGTACCTGGGTCTCGCCGGATACCTGTTTCAGGGGGGTGATTTTCGGCTCGACCGCGCCGGCATAGCCGGTGCGCAGGGGCTTGGCCACGGATGCCGCCAAAGTGACCTCGGTGAGCGTGTTCCACTGCCCGCAATCGCCGCACTGGCCCTGCCATTGCCCGTAGGATGCGCCGCAGTCGCTGCAGACATACGCAGACTTGCTTTTCTTTGAAATCGCCATGGCCTTTAGTGTAGCCTGATGGCAGTCAAAAGGCATCGGAAAGGATGACATCATGAAGAAATGGCTATTGCTTGCCGTACTGGCCGGCTTAGCGGTTCTGGCATATGCCGCAGCCGGTCCGTACCTGACCATGCACCGCATTGAAAAGAGCATCGCGGCACAGAACCTGGATAGCCTGAGCGCACAGATTGATTTTCCGGCGGTCCGCGCCGGACTGAAAGTGCAACTGCAGCGCAAAATCGAAGCGGAAACGCCGGATCTTCTGAAAGAAATTCCCTTGCTTAACCAGGCCGTCACCACGCTCAGCAGCAAAGTACTGGAACAGGCCATCGATCCTTTGATGGCTGGGCAGCTGCTGTACATCATGCAGGGCAATGCCCCGGATCTGGATTTCGGTCTCGGGGAGCTGGTCACGCCGATGCCGTCTTCGACCAGCACCGACAAGGTCTTCGAGAACGCCGAAACCGATTACATCGACCATCGGACCTTCGTGGCCACGGTATCGCATGCCGAAAGCGGCACCTACCGCTTCACATTCACCCGCACGGGTCTGCATTGGAAACTCAGCGGCATCGAACTGCCGATGCTGGCCGCCGAAACCCCTTGTACCGGCGACCGATAGGAACTTCATCAGCTTCGGTGCCAGCCACAGCAGAAAGCCGCCCAAAGCCTGTTTGCCGCGTGACCACAGTCCCGCTGCGGGGTTGCGGATCAGATGCAGACCGGCATCATCGAGCTTGACGATGCCGGCGACCACGCCATACACCCCGACGGTCATCAATATCGCAATGGCCGACAAAGCACCGATCTGTACCCACAGTGATTTCTCGGCAACGGCACCGAGCGTGATCACGATGATTTCCGCCGACAGGATGAAATCGGTGCGAATGGCACCCTTGATTTTGTCCTTCTCGTACTTCACCAGATCGAGCTTCTCGTTGCTGACCGCTTCGATCAATTCCTGGTAATGCGTTTCCGAATTGGCCTCGGCATGTCCGGCGAACTTATGTACCAGTTTCTCGGAGCCTTCGTAGCACAAATAGGCACCGCCGATCAGCAGCAAGGGAACGATCAACCAAGGTACAAACGCACTGATCAGCAAGGCCGACGGCACCAAAATCAGTTTGTTGACGAAAGAGCCTTTGCACACCGCCCACACCACCGGCAGTTCGCGATCGGGATTCACGCCGCTGACCTGATGCGCATTAAGTGCGAGATCGTCACCGAGCACCCCGGCGGTCTGTTTAGCCGCGACCTTGGTCATCACCGACACATCGTCTAGAAGGGTCGCGATATCGTCAAGCAGGGCAAGAAGACTGGAACCGGCCATGAGGCGCTCCCGAGAGGGAAAAAACCGCAGAAGCAGGTTTTTCGAATGGTGCCGGAAAGAGGAATCGAACCTCCGACCTACGCATTACGAATGCGCCGCTCTACCGACTGAGCTATTCCGGCGGATGGGTGATTTTACGGTTTTTGCCGGATTTAGGCAATGAAACTCAGTCCAGAAGGGTGATGCGCAGCTCTTTCGGCAAGGCGAATACCATGTTCTCAGGCTCGCCGTCGAGCTCGCTAACTTCGCTGCCGCCCAGTTGCTGCAGATATGAAATAACCCCCTGCACCAGGACTTCCGGGGCCGAGGCGCCGGCAGTCACCCCGATGCGGACCGCTCCGTCCAGCCATTCCGGACGGATGTCATCGGCACCGTCGACCAGGTAGGCGCGTGCACCATTCTTTTCCGCCAATTCGCGCAAACGGTTGGAGTTGGAACTGTTCACCGAGCCGACCACGAAGATGAGGTCGCATTGGCTGGCCAGTTCACGCACGGCGTCCTGCCGGTTCTGGGTGGCGTAGCAGATGTCGTCGTGACGCGGCCCCTCGATTTTGGGGAAGCGGGAACGCAGCGCTGCGATGACTTCGCGGGTTTCATCGACCGAGAGCGTGGTTTGTGTGGTGAATGCGAAGTGTTCCGGCTGGGATACCTCGAGATTCATCACATCTTCGATATCCTCGACCAGATAGATGTTGCCGCTCGCGCCTTCACTGAACCACTGGCCCAGGGTGCCCTCCACCTCCGGATGCCCCTCATGCCCGATCAGCACCACATCGCGGCCGGCACGGCAGTGCCGGGTCACTTCGATGTGCACTTTGGTTACCAGCGGACAGGTGGCGTCGAACACCTTCAAGCCGCGGGCCTCCGCTTCACGGCGGATCGCCTGCGGCACGCCATGGGCACTGAAGATGACCGTCGCGCCGATCGGAACCTCATCGAGCTTTTCAATGAATACCGCACCGCGGGCGCGCAGATCGTTGACCACGAACTGGTTGTGCACGACTTCATGCCGCACGTAAATCGGTGCACCCAGCATATCCAGCGCACGATTGACGATTTCAATGGCGCGGTCGACACCGGCGCAGAAACCCCTCGGGTTGGCAAGTATGATATTCACGGCGACTCCGGCGTCCTGTCGGGCACGAAACTGAAAACAATCAAAAGCACGGCAGCGACGCTGATGGCCGAATCGGCCAGGTTGAATACCGGCCAATGGAAATCGCGCCAGTACCAATGCACGAAATCGACGACATAGCCGAAACGCACGCGATCAATCAAGTTACCGAGCGCGCCGCCGACAATCAACGCCAATGGCAGTGCCATGCGCCAATCGCTCCGCGGCTGCTTGGCCAGCATTACAACGCATACGGCTGAAATGATTACCGCCAGCGCGCTGAACAGCCATTGCTGCCAGCCACCGGCATCGGCCAGAAAACTAAATGCCGCGCCGGTGTTGTGCACCAACGTCCAGTTCCAGAAGCCGGGAACCACTTCCTGTGACACAGCATAGGTCAGCGCCGACAGCGCCCACTGCTTGCTGATCCAATCCAGCACGATGATGGCCACCGAAAGCCCGAGCCAGGGCAGTGCGTTTTTTCGATCGCTCATCAGAAAAACCTCCTGGTTTCACCCGTTCCGCGTACGTTGTCGATACAGCGCCCGCACAATTCCGGATCTTCGGCGTCGGTCCCGACACTGGCACTGTAATGCCAGCAGCGCACACATTTGCCATGATTGGAAACCTCGGCCAGCACCTTGAACGGCATACCCTCGACGGACACGGCCTGCGCGGATGCCGCTGACAGCGGTGCCAGCTTGAGCTGCGAGGTAATGAACAGGAAGCGCAGTTCATCGGCGGTATCCGGCAAGCCCGAAAGCGCCGAATCTTCAGCATAGACCGTGATCTCGGCCTGCAAGGCCGCGCCCAATTTACCCTCGGCACGCATCGGTTCGAGCACTTTGCCGACCGCGTCGCGCATGGCGAGCAATTGCTGCATGGCTGCACCATCGGCGTTCAGATAGGCACCATCAGCAGGCAATAATGCGTCGATCGCGGCATTGTCCTGCAGGAAGATGCTTTCGCTCCCGGCACCCGGAATCTGTTGCCAGATTTCCTCGGCGGTGAAGCTCAAGATCGGCGCCAGGGCACGGACCAGAACCTGCACGATGGCATGCATAGCGGACTGCGCGGAACGGCGGCCGAGACTGCCCACCGGCATGGTGTAAAGACGGTCCTTGGTGACATCGAGATACAGCGCGCCCATTTCATTACTGCAGAAATTCTGCAGACTAGCGACAACGCGAGCGAAATCATAATCGGCATAGGCTTGGCTGACGCGCTCATGCAGCTGGCGGGCTTTCGCCATCGCCCACTGATCGAGCAGCAGGCAGTCGGCCGGCGCCACGGCATGAATGGCCGGGTCGAATCCGGACAGATTACCGAGCAGGAAGCGGGCGGTATTGCGGATACGACGATAACCATCGGCGCTGCGCTTGAGGATGTCATCGGATACCGACATCTCGTTGCGGTAATCGGCGCTGGCAATCCACAGGCGCAGCACATCGGCACCGAGCTTGTCGATTTCCTTCTGCGGCTCGACGGTGTTGCCGATCGACTTGGACATTTTCTTGCCCTGCGCATCAACGGTGAAACCGTGCGTCAGCACCTGCCGGTAAGGGGCGACGCCATCCATCGCCACGCCGGTCAGCAGCGAACTCTGGAACCAACCGCGGTGCTGGTCGGAACCTTCCAGATACAGATCGGCCGGCTTCGACAAGCCATCTTCAGGACGCGCCGCCAGCACCGCCTGATGGGTCACGCCGGAATCGAACCAGACATCGAGGATGTCAGTGATTTTGTCGTAATTGGCGGCATCATCACCGAGCAGCGTTTCGGGTACCAGATCGAACCAGGCATCGATGCCGGAATCCGCGACCAGATCGGCGACCTTGCGCATCAACGCCACCGAATCGGGGTGCGGTTCGCCGGTGATTCTGTCGATGAACAACGCAATCGGCACACCCCAGGTGCGTTGACGCGAAATACACCAGTCCGGGCGGCCGTCGATCATGCCTTTGATCCGGGCCTGACCCCAGTCGGGAATCCAGCGCACGCCATCGATGGCGTTCAGTGCGTCATCGCGCAGGCCTGCCTGCTGCATGGAGATGAACCATTGCGGCGTGGCGCGGAACGCTACCGGGGTTTTATGGCGCCAACAATGCGGGTAGCTGTGGGTGAGTTTGGAAAACGCCAACAGCACACCACGCCCGCGCAGCAACTCGACGATGCTGTCGTTGGCTTTCCAGATGTGTTGGCCGGCGAAAATTTCGGTATTCGGCAGATAGACGCCTTTGCCGTCGACCGGATTGAGCGTTTCGATGCCGTATTTCTGGCCGACCGCGAAGTCTTCCTGACCATGGCCGGGAGCGGTATGCACGGCGCCGGTACCGGCATCGGTGGTGACATGATCGCCCAGAATAATCGGCACGATGCGTGCATAAAACGGATGTTGAAGCTGCTGATGTTCAAGCGCCGCACCCGTTGCACGGCCAAGGATATCAACCGTGGTGACGCCGTAACGCGCCAAGGCGGATTCCGCCAGCGCTTCGGCAAGCACCAGCAGGCCATTAGGACCTCGCACCAGGACATAGTCGACTTCCGGCCCGAGGGTGACTGCCATGCTCGCCGGCAGTGTCCATGGCGTGGTGGTCCAGATCGGCACGGCCAACGGCGCTGCGGCATCGACCCCGAAGGCTTTTGCCACTGCCGACGGATCGAGCGCGGCATAGGCCACATCCACCGCCGGCGAGGTTTTGTCGGCGTATTCGATTTCCGCCTCGGCCAAGGCCGAACCGCAGTCGAAGCACCAATGCACCGGCTTTACACCACGTGCAAGATGGCCGCGTTCGGTGATTTTGGCCAGACTGCGCAGCATCTCGGCTTCAAAAGCGAAATCCATGGTGCGATAGGGGTTTTTCCAATCACCCAGAACGCCGAGTCTCTGGAAATCCTTGGACTGGACGGCAATCTGCTCGGCAGCGTACTCCCGGCACTTCTGACGGAATTCGCGGGCATCGAGCTTGACGCCGACTTTTCCGTATTTCTTCTCGACGGCCAGTTCGATGGGCAGGCCGTGGCAATCCCAGCCCGGCACATACGGCGCATCAAAGCCGACCATCATTCTGGATTTGACCACGACATCCTTCAGCACTTTGTTGACGGCATGGCCGATATGAATGTTGCCATTGGCATAAGGGGGGCCGTCATGCAGCACAAACACCGGCTTGCCGGCGTTGCGGGCGCGCACCGCGGCATAAAGATCCTGCGCCTGCCAGTGCGCCAGGATGGCCGGTTCACGCTTCGGCAGATCGCCGCGCATCGCAAAAGCGGTTTCCGGAAGGCTGATGGTATGTTTGTAATCTTTGCTGTTTTCCTGCGTGCTCACGCACATTCTCCTAAAGTCCGGCACGCCAGAACTTCGCGTGCCTGTGCGGCGTCCCTATCCATCTGCTGCACCAGCGCAGCCAGATCATCGAATTTCTCTTCGTCACGCAGCTTGCACACGAATTCCACCCGCAGGTGTTTGCCGTAAAGATCGCCGTCGAAGTCGAACAGATGTGCTTCAAGCAGCGGCTCGCGTCCGTTCACGGTCGGGCGCGTGCCGAGGCTGGACACCCCGGCAATCGGTCCGTTGCCGACACCATGTATCCAGGTCGCATAGATGCCCATTAGCGCTGGCTTGCGACCCTGCAATCGGATGTTCGCGGTCGGATAGCCGAGCGTACGGCCGAGCTGTTTCCCGCGCACGACGCGGCCCTCGATGACATACGGACAGCCGAGCTTCTGCGCCGCTTCCTGCAGACGGCCGGCCTGCAGATCGGCACGGATCAGTGAACTGGAAATGCGTTCACCCTGCCGCACCTGGGGCTGCACGCCGCGCGCTTCGAAACCATGCGCCGCGCCGAGCTCCTGAAGCATACCCAGATCACCGCGACGGCCTTTGCCGAAGAAGAAGTCCGGGCCGACAAGGACATGGCGTGCATTCAGGCGCTGTACCAGCAGTTCTTCGATGAAGTCCTCGGCCGAAGTGTCGGCCAAGGCCTGATTGAAGCGGAGCAGACCGACGGCATCGGCACCGGCATCACGCAGGGCCCGGAATTTCTGTCGTGCCCGGATCAGCCGCGGTGGTGGATTGGCTTTGCCGAAAAATTCGCGTGGCAGCGGTTCGAAACTGACGACCACCAGGTCCAGATTGCCGGCATCGGCAAATCGCCGTGCTTCGGCCAGCAGGTGCCTGTGCCCAAGATGCAATCCATCGAACGCACCGATACAGACCACGCTTCCGCGCGGACTGATCCGTGGTCCTGAGAAATCCCGGAATAATACTGTCATAGCCTTTGAATTATAGCTGTTTCCGGCCTCAGACTTCACGTAAATGGCGCAGACGAAGGCCGAAAATCAATTGCATCGCCAAATAGGCGGCAGCACCAGCTGCCACCGCAACCACAAGCCAGAGTACCCGGTAAAGACCAGACAGCTGGCCCCAGTCGCCAACGTGGAAGCGCACCGCCCAAACCACCGCCCACATGGCTGCGGAAGCCACGAGAATCCGTAACAACCAGACCAGCCAACCGGCTTCCGGACGGTAGACGCCTTCCCGGTGCAATAACCAGGCCAGAGCGGCGGCATTGAATATTCCGGCCATGGCCGTCGCAAAAGCGATACCGGTATGGGCATAAGGCAATTCGGCCCAGCGCATCACGGTGACGAAGGATGCGATCAGGACCACGTTGACCAGCACCGTCCATACTGCGACTTTCATCGGCGTCTTGGTGTCATGGCGCGAATAAAAAGCCGGCAGCAGCACCTTGGACAGCATGAATGCCGGAATGCCGATACTCATTGCGGATACCGCCAGAGACACCATATGGGTATCTTCAGCGGTGAATTTGCCGTGCTGGAACAAGGTGGCGCACAGAGGTTCAGCCAAAGCCACCAGGCCAACTGCGGCCGGAATCCCGATCAGGCACACCATTTTCAATCCCCAGTCCAGGGCGCGGTTATAGCCTTCGTGGTTCTCGGCAGCATGTTGCCGGGACAGATGCGGAAGAATGACGGTGCCGATGGCGACACCGAACAAACCCAAGGGGAATTCGGTCAGCCGGTCGGAATAATACAGCCAGCTCTGGGCGTTGACGACCAAAGCTGAAGCAAACACGGTACCGACCAGGAGGTTCAATTGGGCTACGGAGGAGGAGAAAATGGTCGGCAGCATCAGTTTGAATACCCGCTGCACGCCGGGATGTTTGAAGTTCAGGCGGAATGCCGGCTTCATGCCGAACCGCGCCAAGGCCGGCCACATCACGCAGAACTGCAGAATGCCGGCCAGCAAAACGCCCCAAGCCAACGCGTAGGCCGTAATATCGAACAAAGGCGCCAGCACCAGCATGGCGAAAATGATGGCCAGATTATGCAGAACCGGAATGAATGCCGGCAGACCGAAATGGCGGAAGCTGTTCATCACCGCGCCGGCCAGCGCGGTCATCGAAATGAAGGTCAAGTACGGGAAAGTGATGCGGAGCATGGACGCGGTCAATGTCACCTGCTCGGAGTCCTTGTCGGCAAAGGCCAGGAACACCTGTGCTATCCAGGGCGACAGCCCGATGCCCAGCGCGGTCACCACCAGCACCACGGCCAGCAGAGCTCCAGCGATATGGTTCAGGAAATCGCGGATCTGGGCTTCATCGCCCTTTTCCCGCAATTCGGACAGAACAGGCACAAAGGCCGAGGAAAACGAGCCTTCCGCGAAGATCCGACGCAGGTAGTTCGGAATCCGGTAGGCCACCACGAAGGCGCTGACCGCCGGTCCGGTCCCGAACAGAGTGGCCTGCAGCAGGTCCCGGGCGAACCCGGCCAGTCGGGACAGGAAGGTCATTCCCCCGAAAACGGCAGTGGAACGCAATAAACCGGGTTTCGCCACTGTTTTCACCGAATCCTGAACGCTGTACCTACGGTCATTATTGACGCAACGGGGATTTTCTGCCATACTTTTCAATCTTTGACACCCCCAATTCACCGATTTTCAGGAGCCCGCTGTGGCCAATATCAAATCCGCCAAGAAACGCGCCAAGCAAACCGTGGTCCGCAACGCGCGCAATACCAGCCAGCGCTCGATGCTGCGTACCCTGGTCAAGAAGGTCGTCAAGGCCTTGGAAACCAAGGATGTCGCCGCCGCCGAAGCCGCTTTCGTCGAGGCCGTGCCGGTTCTGGACCGTTACTCCTCGCGTGGCCTGATTCACCGCAACAAGGCCGCCCGTCATAAGAGCCGCCTGACTGCCCACATCAAGGCGCTGAAAGCCGCCTGATTACGGTTGTCTTTACCCCATGAAAAAACCGGCCTCGGCCGGTTTTTTATTGTTCATCCGAAGCCGAAGCTCCGGGTCAAACACCCATTTTGGCGCGCTCGGTGAGGTCTTCGGCGGCTTCCAGGGCGGCGTGTTTCTGGTCATCGAAGAACTGCTGGATCTTCAGCATGATCGGCCAGGTGCCTTCGCGGCCGAGGGCTGAGACGGTAAACCAGGGTTCTTTCCAGTCCAGCGCGGCGATGATGGCTTTTGCACGTTCAGCCCGGGTTTCATCGTCCAGCAGGTCGCCTTTATTGAGCACCAGCCAGCGCGGCTTCTCGAGCATGTCCGGGTCATACTTGCGCAACTCGTTTTCGATCGCGCGGACCTGTTCGGCCGGATCGATTGACTCATCGAACGGCGCCATGTCAACCAGATGCAGCAGCAGGCGGGTGCGTTGCACATGGCGCAGGAACAGACTGCCAAGCCCGGCGCCGTCGGCAGCGCCCTCGATCAGACCCGGAATATCGGCAATCACGAAGCTGCGGGCGATTTCGACGCTGACCACACCCAGATTCGGGTGCAGGGTGGTGAACGGGTAATCGGCGACTTTCGGCGTGGCCGCGGAAACCGCGCGGATGAAGGTGGACTTGCCGGCATTGGGGAATCCGAGCAGACCGACATCGGCCAGCAGCTTCATTTCAAGGCGGATTTCGCGCTCTTCGCCGGGCGTGCCGTTGCTGGCTTTGCGTGGTGCACGGTTGACCGAACTCTTGAAGTGAACGTTGCCCTTGCCGCCCTCGCCGCCCTGGGCGACCAGCATGCGGGCGCCGTGCTCGGTCAGATCACCGATGATTTCATCGGTGGCGACGTTCACCACTTCAGTGCCGATCGGCACTTTGATGGTGATGTCTTCGCCGGCCTTGCCGAACATCTGCCGGCCCATGCCGTTCTGGCCACGCTGGGCCTTGAAGTAGCGGTCATGGCGGAAATCGACCAGGGTGTTCAGGTTTTCGTCGGCTTCCAGCCAGACGCTGCCGCCGTCGCCGCCATCGCCGCCGTCGGGGCCGCCGAGCGGAATGAATTTTTCCCGGCGGAAACTGATGCAGCCATTGCCGCCATTGCCGGCAGTGACTGTAATGACTGCCTCATCCACGAACTTCATGGGTATTCTCCCCGGGGAAAATGATGTTTAGCTTAAATGAAAAACCCCGCCGAAGCGGGGTTTCTCCGACAAGCGCGGATGGCTTATTCGGCCGGAACCACGCTGACCGTGCGGCGCTTTTTCGGGCCTTTCACGGCGAAATCGACGGTGCCGTCGACCAGTGCATACAGGGTGTGATCACGGCCCATGCCGACGTTGGCGCCGCGGTGGAACTCGGTGCCGCGCTGACGGATGATGATGTTGCCTGCTTCAATGGCTTGGCCGCCGTAAATCTTGACGCCCAGGTATTTCGGGTTGGAATCGCGGCCGTTGCGGGTCGAGCCTACGCCTTTTTTCGATGCCATGACGTTTTCTCCTCGGTCTTAGGCAGTGATGCCGGTAATTTGGATTTCGGTGAAATGCTGGCGATGGCCCATCTGCTTGCGATGATGCTTACGGCGGCGGAATTTCACGATGCGGATTTTGTCCAGACGGCCGTGCGACTTGATGGTCGCGGTGACTTTGGCGCCGGCCACAGTCGGGGTGCCGACGGTGACGCTGTCGCCGTTGCCGACCAGCAGGACTTCATTGATTTCGACGTTGGCACCGGCTTCGGCATCGAGCTTCTCGACGCGGAGCACTTCGTCCTTCATCACGCGGTATTGTTTACCGCCGGTAACGATAATTGCGTACATGACCTGGATTCCTCTGTAGTTATTTTGGAAAAACCCGGACTTTGGTCGAAGCCCAGACGCGAGATTATGCGCCTAAATCCCTGCAAAGTCAACATGCTTGGGGCTTCAGCCAAGCCCATCGGGGGGCTTGGCGGGGCGAGGCTGAACCGCCGTTCAGACTACCGCCCGGCCATCGCTTCCTGATAGACTGAACGATTGATTCCCGGCCGTATCCGACCCCTATGATGGACTTTATCCGCATCCGCGGCGCCCGTACCCACAACCTGAAGAACATCGACCTCGATCTGCCCCGTGACAAGCTGATTGTCATCACCGGCCTGTCCGGCTCGGGCAAGAGCTCGCTGGCCTTCGATACCATCTACGCCGAGGGCCAGCGCCGTTATGTCGAGTCGCTGTCGTCCTATGCCCGGCAGTTCCTGAGCGTGATGGAAAAGCCGGACCTCGATCACATCGAGGGCCTTTCCCCGGCCATTTCCATAGAGCAGAAATCGACCTCGCACAACCCGCGCTCCACGGTCGGCACCATCACCGAAATCTACGATTACCTGCGATTGCTGTTCGCGCGCGTGGGCACCCCGCACTGTCCGGACCACAATTACCCGCTCAGCGCCCAGACCGTCAGCCAGATGGTCGACCAGACGCTGGCTCAGGACCCGGAAAAGCGCTTCATGCTGCTGGCACCGGTCATAAAGGACCGCAAAGGCGAACACATGCAGGTGTTCGACCAGCTGCGCGCCCAGGGCTATGTGCGTGCCCGGGTCGATGGCGTTCTCTATGAACTCGACGATGTGCCGGCGCTTGCCCTGCGCCAGAAGCACAGCATCGATGCGGTCATCGACCGCTTCAAACCGCGCGAGGACATCAAGCAACGCCTGGCGGAAAGTTTCGAAACCGCTTTGAAGTTGGGCGATGGAAGTGCGGAATTGGCCCCAATGGACGATGCCGACACACCCAGCATCCTGTTCTCGGCGAAGTATTCCTGCCCGGTCTGCGATTATTCGCTGACCGAGCTCGAACCGCGTCTGTTCTCGTTCAATTCGCCGATGGGCGCCTGCCCGTCGTGCGACGGGCTCGGGGTCGCGCAGTTCTTCGACCCGGGCAAGGTCGTGCTGCATCCGGAGCTGAGCCTGGCGGCCGGCGCCATACGCGGCTGGGACCGGCGCAATGCCTACTACTTCCAGCTGATCCATTCACTGGCCAAGCATTACCGCTTTGATCCGGAACACCCCTGGCAGGACCTTTCCGATCCGGTGCGCCAGGCCGTGCTATTCGGCAGTGGCGGCGAACAGATCGCATTCACCTACCTGACCGAAGCCGGTGGCCGGACCGTGCGCAAGCATGTGTTCGAGGGCATCATCCCCAACCTCGAACGGCGTTATAAGGAAACCGAATCGCAGGCCGTCCGCGAGGAACTGGGCAAATTCATCTCCAGCCGCGAATGCCCGGAATGCCAGGGCTCGCGCCTGAACCGCTCGGCCCGGAACGTGTTGGTCGGTGGCAAAAACCTGACCGACATCAGCCGGATGTCGATTGACGCCTGCACCGCCTTTTTCGCTGCGTTGAAAGTGGCCGGCTGGCGCGGCGAAATCGCCGAAAAAATCGTCAAGGAAATCCTCGAGCGTCTGCGCTTCCTGATGGATGTCGGCCTGGATTACCTCAGCCTGGAACGTAAAGCCGATACGCTGTCCGGCGGTGAAGCCCAGCGCATCCGTCTGGCTTCGCAGATCGGCGCCGGATTGGTCGGCGTCATGTACGTACTAGATGAACCCTCCATCGGGCTGCACCAGCGCGACAACGAGCGCCTGCTCGGCACGCTGACCCGCCTGCGTGACATCGGCAACACCGTCATCGTGGTCGAACACGATGAAGACGCCATCCGCAGCGCCGACCATATCGTCGACATCGGCCCCGGCGCCGGCATCCACGGCGGCCGCATCATCGCCCAAGGCGTCCTGAAGGACATCCTGAAAGCAAAAGACTCGCTGACCGGCGACTACCTGTCCGGCAAGAAGAAAATCGAATTGCCCGAAAAACGCACCAAGCCGAATCCACGCATGAAGCTTTCCCTGAAAGGGGCTACCGGCAACAATCTCAAAAATGTCGACCTGACGCTTCACGCCGGCCTGCTGACCTGCATCACCGGCGTGTCGGGTTCCGGCAAGTCGACCCTGGTCAATGACACCCTGTTCCCGATCATCGCCAATGAACTCAACGGCGCTTCGCACACCATCGCCCCGCATGACTCCATTGACGGTGTCGAGCTGTTCGACAAAGTAGTCGACATCGACCAATCGCCGATCGGACGTACCCCGCGCTCCAACCCGGCAACCTATACCGGTCTGTTCACGCCGCTGCGCGAATTATTCGCTCAGGTTCCGGAAGCACGTGCGCGCGGCTATTCGCCCGGGCGCTTCAGCTTCAACGTGCGCGGTGGCCGCTGCGAGGCCTGTCAGGGCGATGGCTTGATCAAGGTCGAAATGCACTTTCTGCCGGACGTGTATGTCCCCTGCGATGTCTGTCACGGCAAACGCTACAACCGGGAAACGCTGGACATCCTGTACAAAGGCTATTCCATCCACGACGTACTGGAAATGACCGTGGAAGATGCCTTGGAACTGTTCAAACCGGTTCCGGCCCTGGCCCGTAAACTGGAAACCCTGATGGATGTCGGCCTGAGTTACATCAAGCTCGGACAATCCGCCACCACGCTTTCCGGCGGCGAAGCGCAGCGCGTGAAACTCTCGAAGGAACTGTCGCGCCGCGATACCGGCCGCACCCTGTACATCCTCGATGAGCCGACCACTGGCCTGCACTTCCATGATATCGACCATCTGCTCGGGATCCTGCACAAACTGCGCGACGACGGCAATACCGTGGTGGTCATCGAGCACAATCTCGACGTCATCAAGACCGCGGACTGGATCATCGATCTCGGACCGGAAGGCGGTTACCGCGGCGGCCAGATCATCGCCGAGGGCACGCCGGAACAGGTTGCCGTCAACCCGGCTTCACACACCGGCCGCTTCCTGGCGCCGCTTCTGAAAAAGGCACGCAAATGAACCCGATTTTCAGTCATACCATGGATGTGCGCTGGCGCGAGATGGATGCACTCGGACATGTCAATAATGCCCAATACCTCAGCTATGTGGAAGAAACCCGTGTGCAGTGGTTCAACAGCCTACAGAATGGCTGGCAGGAAGGAAATGCTGCGCCGATCGTAGCAGCCATCCATGTCGATTTCCGCAAACCCATCGTCTGGCCGGAGCAAATCACCGTTTCCCTGTTTGCTGAAAAGCGTGGAAGCAAGAGTGCCACCATCGGCCATCGCATCCATAGTGCCGGGGATGCTTCGGTAATCTATGCCGAAGGCTATACGGTATTGGTCTGGATTGACCGTGCCGGCCAGACGGTCGCCCTGCCCGACTACATTGCAGCACTGTTCATCTAATCCAAATCATCCACGAGACCGCCATGATCGAAATCATCCAGCACGGCAATATCCATGAAATCAAATTGGTACGCCCGCCGGTCAATGCCCTGAATTTCGCAATGCTTGACGCACTGACGGATGCGGTTCAGTCCGCTCCCGGAAACGGCGCCACCGGCATCGTGCTCAGCGGTGGCACCAAAGTATTTTCCGGCGGGTTGGATGTGCCCTATCTGCTGGGTTGTGATGAAGACGGTCTGTGCGCCTGTTGGTCGCGCTTCTTCGATGCCGCACGCGCCTTGGCGAAATCCCCGATTCCGGTGGCGGCTGCCATTTCCGGGCACAACCCGGCCGGCGGTTGCGTTCTTGCGCTGTGCTGCGATTACCGTGTCATGGCCGAAGGCCCGTTCCGCATCGGCCTGAATGAAACCCAAGTGGGCCTGGCGGTCCCCGAAGCCATCCAATACCTGATGCGCCGTATCGTCGGCGCGCACCGCGCTGAGCGGTTGATTGTGGCCGGTGCCATGATTGAATCGGCGCAGGCGCATACGCTCGGCATCATCGACGAACTGGCGCCCCAGGAAGCGGTGGTGGAAACCGCATTGGCCTGGCTTAAAAGCACCACGGCGCTGCCGCAGGGGCCACAGCGCATTTCGCGCGCGATTGCCCGCGCCGATATCGTTCAGGCGCTTGACGGTTTCGCCGGTGATCAGATGGAACAGTTCCTTAAGGGCTGGTATTCGGAGGAAACCCAGCGCGTATTGCAGGGCCTTTTCCCGAAAAAATAAGGTCTTGATGTAATCAGTCGCCGATAGCCACCGGATTGCTGTCCTCAGCAATCCAGCCGCTCCAGCTCGGCGCGAAAAGACGCCAATGATCCAATCCTGCATGGCTCAAAGCCAGGGCATTGTGGCAGGCGGTGACGCCCGAGCCGCAGCTGAGTAGCATTTCCTTGCGACTATCAGCCAGAGACCGGATAATGTGAGAACTCCGGTTCGGCAATGACAGATCCGGTGGGAAGATCCAGCGCCAGCCAGGCATTCATGCCGCCGTTCAGTACGGTCACGTTTTCATGGCCGGCCAGCACAAACAGAAACCAGGCGCGCGCTGCCGCCATGGCGCCGTCGGCCTGGTCATATATCACCACCTCGTGTTCCGGGCGAATACCTAGTCGTTCCAGTACCGTTTGCCAATGCGCCGGGGAAGGCAGCGGATGCCGGCCCAGACGTGCATCGGTTTTGGGTCCGGACAGATCGGCATTAAGATCCATGTACTGTGCGCCGCGGATATGGCTATGCAGGTATTCATTGCGGCCAAGCGCCGCATCCGCCAGCGAAAACCGGGCATCGAGGATTTTCAGATTCGGTGCGAACAGTTTACCGGCAAGCGCCGGTGCAGAAATCAGGCTCATGACAATGCTACCAGTCGCGTGCGTAGATTGATCAGCATACTCGCGGTTGCCCCCCAGATCCGGTAATCCTGCCAGCGGAATTCCTTCAGCATGCGCATCGCACCGCGAAACTCGATCTCGAAGGGGTGCTCGTTACCGGCATCGAGAAACAACGACAAGGGTGCTTCGAACAGTTCGGCGACCTCCACGCCATCGGGTTCCGCCCGATAACCCGGATCCAGCATCGCCACCGCCGGAAATACCCGGTAACCGGTGATGGTCACCAGCGGGTCGAGATAACCCAGTAGGCGCACATTGTCCGCCTGAAGACCGATTTCTTCATGGGCCTCGCGCAAGGCGGCTTGGAACGGATTGGCATCTGCGGTTTCGATGCGGCCGCCGGGGAAACTGATCTGCCCGGGATGGTGGCGCAGGTGCGGCGAGCGTTTGGTCAACAGCACATGCAGGCCATCGACGCGCGGCACCAGGCCGCACAGCACCGAAGCCGGTGCAAAGGCCTCGGCTTCCGGCAGAAAGGATTCCAGCTCGGCGAGATTATGCGGAACAGCCTGCAGCACATCGGATTCGCTCAAAAGCGCGCGCTGCACCTGCTGCCAGATGGCCTGCGGCATTTCAGGATTCGCTTTCGCGCTGCGGCAGCACGGTTTCCATAAGGTATTCGCGCCGCTCCGGGCTGTAAGTCAGCCAATCGCCGATTTCACTCAGGCTCCGAAAGCAACCTTCGCAAAAGCCATGGGCGTTGACGGTACAGATGCCCACACAGGGGCTGAGAACGGGCTGAGCCATAACCGTAAAGCCCCGGCGGACCGGGGCTCTTTCATCACTTGACGGAGATCAGTTTGATATCCAGCAGAATGGCCTGATTCGGGCCAGGGCCGCCGCGGGCGGACTCGATGCCGTTGCCCCATGCTTTTTCGGGCGGCAACAGCACCTGCCAGCGGGCGCCATTCGGCATCTGCTGCATGATTTCCTGCATGCCCGGCAGCTTGACCACATCACTCAACTTGCCGGAAACCGGCTTGACGTCGGCGAAGGTGCTGACGAAGGCCTGGCCAGTCGTTGCCAATGCGCCCGAGAAGTTGAACTCGACATTGCTGTTGAGATTGGGCTTGGCACCGGCACCGGCTTCGATGACCTTGTACTGGATGCCGCTCGGCAGGGTGAC
>JAJTGG010000004.1 GCA_021299355.1 Lysobacteraceae bacterium | reverse complement strand
ATGCGCTCGCCCTTGTCCAGACTCAGACAGACCTTCTCCAGCAGCAAAGGGCCGCCGATGCTGAAGGATAAGTGGTTCAGACTGAGTATCGGCATGATAGAACTCGGATGGTCAATGTGGATTGATTGCAAAAAATAAAGCCGCACTAAAAGTGCGGCTTTATTCTGGATTACTGAGAATTAGTAACGGCCTTTTTTCCACCCGGCCTCATAACCTTGACAGAATGCGGGTTCAAACCGCGTATCGTAATGATCGGAATGACGTCCGCAGAAGTTGCTCATGTTGGCATGACCATCAGCCAGTCCCTCGTGATAGCCATCCTGATAATATTCGAATTCATTCGAACCGCTCTTGAAAGGATTGCCATCACCGGATTTTGCAGGGGCATATCCGCTGTATGTGGCCGATTGGTGATTGTCGACGAAACTGAATGCAGCGCGGCAACCTTTATCAACCCAGATACCGTCCCCATCAGCACCCCACGTATAATCGCGGTTACACGGCGCCTTGGAGTATTGACGTATTAATTTGACATTTAATTTGTCGGAATGCGGGAGATTGCATCGAACAAATTGTGCTCCAATGGAGGCGCACTCCATGGTGCCCGCACTTGCTGAATTTGAAAAGAGCGCAGCTGCAACGATAAAAGACGACAATAAAAATTTGATTTTCATGAGAGTCAGACCTCCAGTTCGTATATTATTCAATGTTACACTATTACATGCACGCAATAACTTTATTACGTAAGTTAATCATGCTGGAATACCCATTCCGCGTCAAGAACTTCAAGTATTGTGCCCTATTGATTCACAATTCGTTTCAGGAACCGCAGAGTAGGGACATAGACGTTAGATTGTGTAATTTAAGACATGGCCAATATTCTACTTTCAACACTCAATGCCCGTTACAGCCATGCCTCGCTCGGGCTGCGTTACCTGCGGGCGAATCTCGGCGCCCTGCGCGAACGCTCGACCATCCGTGAATTCGTCATCGGCCAGAAAACCGAAGAGATCGCCGAAGCGCTGTTGGCCGAAAAGCCGACGATTGTGGGCCTGGGCGTCTATATCTGGAACTGCGAAGAAAGCCTCAAACTGGTGCTGATGCTGAAAGCCGTGCGCCCGGACCTGATCATCGTGCTCGGCGGCCCGGAAGTAAGCTACGAATCCGGCGAACAGGCAATCTGCGCCGCCGCCGATTACACCATCACCGGCTGGGGCGACATCAGCTTCGCCCAGCTGTGTGCGCAGATTCTGGCCGGTCAGGCGCCGGAAGCCAAAATCATTCCCGGCATCCAGGCCAAACTCGATGATCTCGCCTCGCCCTACGCCGAATACACCGAGGAAGACATCCGTCAGCGCCATCTGTATGTCGAGGCCTCGCGTGGCTGTCCGTTCAAATGCGAGTTCTGCCTGTCTGCTCTTGATAAAACCGCATGGCCGTTCGCCCTAGAAAACTTTTTGGCCGATCTGGAAATGCTCTGGCAGAAAGGCGCGCGTCAGTTCAAATTCGTCGACCGCACCTTCAATCTCAAAATCGAAACGTCGTTGCGAATCATGGATTTCTTCCTCGGCAAGATCGCTGAAAATCCGGAGGATCCGCCGTTCGCGCATTTCGAACTGATTCCCGACCACCTTCCCGAAAAGCTGAAGGAAGCCATCCAGCGCTTTCCGGCCGGAACCCTGCAGTTCGAAATCGGCATCCAGACCTTCAATGTCGAGGTTCAGGCACGCATTTCACGCAAACAGAAAAACGAATTGGCCCGCGACAATATCCTCTGGTTGGCGCAGAACAGCGGCGCCCATCTGCACGTTGACCTGATTGCCGGCCTGCCCGGGGAAACCGTGCAGAGCTTCGGGGAAGGTTTCAACAAGCTGGTTGCGCTGAATCCGCATGAAATCCAATTCGGCATCCTCAAACGCCTGCGCGGCGCCCCGATTGCACGACACACCAAGGATTTCGCCTTGCGCTTCAATCCTGCGCCGCCCTACAACATCCTGTCCACCGATTGCATCGATTTCGCCGAGATGCAGAAGCTCTCGCGATTTTCACGTTACTGGGACATTCTGGCCAATTCCGGCCGCTACTCCCGGACCCTGCCGGTGATTCTCGGCGACTCCGCTTTCGACGGCTTTTTCCGGCTGAGCGAATGGCTGTACGCGAAAACCCGGCAGACTCACGCCATCGCGCACGAGCGCATGGTGCACCTGCTTTATGACTATCTGCTGGAATGCGGCCATGCAGAAGACGATGCGGCGGCCGTTCTGATCGCCGATTACCGCGGTACCGGCGGCCGAAGCCGACTGCGCTTCGAGTCCGCCGATACCGAACTGCCCTTGCCAAAACCGGCGAAAGCGAAAAAGCATACGCCCGAACGACAGGCGCGCCACCTCCAGGCATGAAAAAAGCCGGGCAAGCCCGGCTTTTTCCTTCACAACATGCTTGATCAGAAGCGCTTGCCGACCATGTATGAAGCTATTTACGATGGGCAGATTGATGCCGAAATAAGGTTACTAATTTTAAATTTTGACTAGACCCTGTGGTGTCGCAGAAAGCTCACCACTTCGTCGATGGCAAAATCCGCCACCTTTAGGGTACCGGCATGTGCTTGAAACACATGCCATAAGTTTGGATAGCGTTGCAAGCGGACATCCGCACCGGAAGCTCGCGCTTTCTCGGCCAAACGCAGGCTGTCGTTGCGCAAAATTTCGTCTTCGCCGACCTGCAGCAACAGTGCTGGCAGGCCATGCAGATCAGCAAACAGTGGCGACAGGCCGGGATGGTCATGGTTCAAACCGGGCGGGGCATACAGCGAACGCGCCTGCACCAACCAGGCCCTTTGCAGCAGCGGATCACCGGCGGCGGGCTGGTGCAGGTGCGCGCAGCTAAAGTCGGTCAGCGGAGAAAAACACACCAATGCAACAGGCTGCGGCCGCCCCAAGTCACGCAGGCAAAGACTGGTGGTCAGGCACAGATTGCCGCCGGCCGAATCACCGCCAAAAACAATCTGCCCGGGCGCATAACCTAGCGCGAGCAAGGCTTCAAACGCGGCCACGGCATCGTCCCGCGCTGCGGGGTACGGGTGTTCCGGAGCAAGGCGGTAATCCAGTGCACACACGTCCATCTGCCCACGCTTGGCCAGATGTGCACACAGTGTCCGGTGGGTATTCGCCCCGCCGATGATGTATGCGCCGCCATGCAGATAGAGCATCACCATGCCGCAGCCATCCGGCGGTTTATGCCATTCGCAAGGCCGATTGCCCAGAGTGCCGGTACTGCGGGCAATCCCGCGCGGCGACTTGCCAATGGCGGTCAATAACCGCAGTACCCTACGCTGTCCGGCAATGGGCATGGGCGGCCGCACCAGACCACGGAAAAACACCCGCAGCAAGGCACGCAGCACACGGCGCAGCAGCATCTGGTCGACAGGTGGCGCCATGAATTCAGCGGATGCAGTCATAGTCGGCGAGCGCCGGTGCCTGCGTTTGCAAGCGGTAGGTAATCGTGTAACCGGGCCAGTTGTTGGTACTTTTGCCAGAGGCCGTCTTGTACCAACTGGTACAGCCCTGTTCCCAGATGGTGCGGTGCGAACGCAACTGAATACGTTGATTGAAACGCTGCTGCACCGGTGCTTTCACATCCATGTAGTGTGCGTTTTGCACGCGCAGCAGGCTCAGGCAGCCGAGCACATAGCGGAACTGGCTTTCCAGCATGTAAATGATCGAGTTGTGCCCAAGATTGGTATTGGGGCCATACAGAATGAACAGATTCGGGAAACCGTTGACGCTGATGCCCTTGTACGCCTCCGCGCCATCCTGCCAGGCCTGGTTCAGCTCCAGTCCGCCGAGCCCGCGAATCCGCATCGGAGCGAGAAAATCCGTAGCGGTAAAGCCGGTCCCATAAATCAGAACGTCACAGGGATGTTCACGACCATCTGCTGTGATGATGGCATCGGCACTGACATGGCTGATGGCGCTGCTGATCACGTTCACATTGGGCCGGGCCAAAGCCGGGTAAAAGTCGTTGCTGATCAGAATGCGCTTGCAGCCCATCGGGTAATCGGGCTGCAGCTGTGCACGCAGGTGCGGATCCCGAATGTACTTATTCAGGTGCCTTTCAAAGCTGAAGCGATACACCTTCATGAGCCAGGGCATGCTGATGAATGCCAAGCCGCGCACTTCGTGATAAAGATATTCGAAGCCGCGGTCGATGACCTGCAGCCAAGGCATGCGCCGCATCAGCGCCAACTCCCACGTCCGGTAGTGACGGTCCGGTTTGGCCAGCACATAGGCCGGCGAGCGCTGGAAGAGTCTCAACTGTGCGACCTTGGGCTGGATCTGAGGCACAAACTGAATGGCTGAAGCACCCGTGCCGATTACCGCCACCCGCTTTCCGGAAAGATCGATATCGTGACGCCAGCGCGCCGAGTGGAAAGCCTGCCCCTGAAACTGGTCAATACCGGGCAACGCGGGATAAGCCGGCTGATTGAGTTGGCCGCAGGCACTGATCAACACCGGCGCCGCCAACTCCTCGCCGTTGCCGAGAGTCACCCGCCAAAGGCCGGCAGCTTCGTCAAAGGCCGCGCTGATGACCTCGCTGCGCAAACGAACATGCTTGGCCAAACCGTACTTGTCCACGCAGTGCTGCATGTATGCATGGATCTCGGCTTGCGGAGCGAATTTACTGCTCCAGTCGATCTTCGGCTCAAAGGAATAGGAATACAGGTGCGAGGGCACATCACAGGCCGCCCCCGGATAACTGTTGTCACGCCAGGTGCCACCGATGGCGTCGGCCTTTTCCAGCAACATGAAATCGCTGATGCCGCTTTTCTGCAGTTGAATGGCCATGCCCAGTCCACCGAAGCCCGTGCCGATAATCAGCACCTGGCATGACTGAGAAGCCTGTGGAATGTCGGACATCGTTATGATCTCGATTGAACCGGTGCCGGCTGCTATATGCGGGAAATGATTGGAGGTAATGCGCGCTTTTACGGATTTTTGACCACTTCCCCGCCCTTCATGACGAAATCGACCTGCTCAAGCAGGCTCACGTCTTGTGCCGGGTTGCCTTTCACCGCGACGATGTCGGCATAGCGTCCGGCTTCGATGACACCAATGTCTTTCCGGCCCAGTGCCTCCGCGGCATTGGCCGTAGCGCTCTGGATGGCCTGTGCCGGGGTCATACCATACTTCACCATCCAGCGGAACTGCTTGCCGTTGTCGCCATGCGGATGGACGCCCGAATCAGTACCGTAGACCATCCGCACGCCTGCCTTGTGCCCTTTGCGGAAACCTTCGCGCTGGATGTCGGCGACTTCGCGGTCCTTGCGCAGATTGTCTTCCAGCACGCCGTTCTTCTTGCCTTCCGATTGGGTGTATTCGGTGTTGTAGATGTCCATCGACAGCCAGGTGCCGTATTTCTTGGCCAGCGCGATACCCTCATCGTCGATCAGACTGGCATGCTCGATGGTATCGATACCGGCCCGGATGGCATCCTTGATGCCGGAGGCACCATGTGCATGTGCGGCTACTTTCAAGCCATACATGTGGGCATCATCGGCTACGGCTTTCATGTCCTCATAGCTCATCTGCTGCTGCCCGGGTTCGGTATTGCGTGAAAAAACGCCGCCGGTCGCGCAGATCTTGATGACCTGGGCACCATATTTCCGGATTTCACGAACTGACTTACGGGCCTCGGTCGTCGAATCGGCGTTATAAGCGTTTTTCTGATCCATCGAAGGCGGGAAGAAAGTCGAGTCGCAATGGCCGCCGGTCGCTCCGAAAGCATACCCGGCTGGCACGATGCGGGGTCCGGTCACTTTGCCCTGGTCGATGGCCTGCATCAGACCGACATCGTTCCAAGCATCGGCACCGACATTGCGGATTGTGGTGAACCCGGCCTGCAGCGTCTTGGCGGCATTGGCAACGGCAATCACCGACCAGAAACGGTCGCCGAACTGCAGGAAGTTATAGCCGCCGTAGGTCGGATCGGAGTCGATGTGGGTATGCATGTCGATCAGGCCCGGCACCAGTGTCATGCCTTTGAGATCGATTACTCGCACACCGGCAGGCTGCATGCCGCCGGACTGCACGGACACGATGCGGTCGCCGCGGATCACGACGACGGGATTGGACAGCATCGTTCCGGTCCGGCTATCGAACAGGCGGTCGGCAATCAGAACGGTATCCTGCACCGGGGACTGGGCGGACAGCGGCGAGGGCAGCAAGATTGCCGCCAGCATGGCGATTCGGGGTGGAGAAATTTTCATCGGAATCCTTGGTCGAGGTGGCTTCGGCACTAGAGACCGATTATGGCAGGTCGGGCATCGGAGCTCAATCGGCAAGATGCACGCGGTTCCGACCGGATTGCTTTGCGACATACAGGGCGGCGTCGGCACGAGCCACCCATTGCATCCAGCTTTCACCGGCCTGAGCACCGGCAACACCGGCGGAGACGGTGACCCTGCCGTGCTTCCCGGTCAGCACTGATTCGGCCTGACTGCGTATCTTTTCGGCCAAATGCTGAGCCTCCTCCGGGCTGAGGCCTTTGGCGAGCATCAGGAATTCCTCGCCACCATAACGGAAAAAGCGGTCGATCTGCCGGGTAAGGCCGCGCACCATATCGGCGAAGCCGGCCAGCACATCGTCACCGGCTTCATGGCCATGCCGGTCGTTGACGTTTTTGAAATCATCGAGGTCCATCAGGATGATCGCCATCGGCATCTGGCTGCGGGTGAACTCCTCGATGGCCAGATGTATTTCTTCCTCCATCCGCCGACGGTTCAGAGCGCCGGTCAGTGGATCGACGCTGGCCTGCTGCTTCAGGGTCAACTGTTGTTGGGAAAGCCAGTCGGCGATGATGTGGCTGAACAGTGTGAGCAGGCCGCTGGTGGCCAGAAATGACAGCTGTTGCGCGGTACTGTCGAAACCGTGGCCGAGGAACGTGATGGAAAGCAACATGAGGATGTTGGCGCCGGTCGCGTAGCGCAGATTGGTGGTGATGAAACAGTTGACTACAATCGCCAGATACATCCAGAACGCACCGGTGACGCCGAGCAGTTCAGAGCTGGTGATGGCGGCAGCGACATTCACGAGTATCATGATGCGGCCTGCGCGTTCGGTATTGCGTGCCGAACGCCAGGCATACAGTAGCGTGCCGACCATCGCAAGGGTGATGGTCGCATCGAGCAGTCCGACTTTGACATTGCCATTCAGGAAGCGGTACACAGAGAAGGCTGCGATGATGACGGAAGACATGCCACCGACCAGCATCAAGATACTGAGTTGCAGATCGGCCAGCAGTTTTTTCCACATTCGGACGGCTCCAGAAACGGCGGATTGGGCTTATTTCTTCTTGATCATGCCTACAATGAACAGCAGCAGCACGGCGCCGACGACTGCGGCGATGAAACCCGTCGCCTCGCCATCTGCGTACCAGCCCATGGTCTTTCCGATGAACGATGCGGCATAGGCACCGACGATGCCGAGGATGCTGGTCATGACAATGCCCAGCGAATCATTACCGGGTTTGAGCGCTCGCGCGACTAAACCGACCACGAAACCGATGACGATGGTCCAAATCAGACTTCCCATAACTTTTTTCCTCTCCGGATAGTGTTAGTCGACGATATGCCGACAAGGCTATCTAAGCAAAATAAGGGGGGGTGATGCAAGCACTCAGGCACGCAGCGCCAGACTGATAAACCCATTTTCCAGCGCGAGCGTATGCACCTCGAAGCGATAGTCGGTTCCCTCAATACTCAGCGCGCTGTCGAATCGGGCTGGATCGGCCATGCGGTAATGCCGGAAGTACGCCGGCTGCGGTGCTGGACAGGCCTTGTAGACGGCTTCGTTCACCGTCCAGAACCGTTGCAGTGCCGCTGCCTGCTCCGCTTCAGGCAGCGTACGCCACCACTCGAGGGTTTCGTCGGCAAGGATCCGCTCCGCCATCATGAATGGCGGCGTGCGATGCATCTGCAGATCAATGCCGATGCCATGGCCATCGGCAAGTGCCACGGCCACGGCGTGGCCATGACTGTGGCTTAGGGAACAAAAAGTGCTTGGCCAGACCACGCCTGCGGTGTCCTCGCTTCTACCGAGGTTCGCCAGAACGGCCTTCAATGCGGCACGGCCGATCAGGTATTCGGAGCGGCGCTTTTCCGAACTCATGCCGGCGTGTTGGCTTTCTTCGGCGGCGCTGAGTTCGGGCGCCGAACAGTTCAGATCGCGGACCTCGAGTAAAATCGGCGTGGTACAGGCTGCGCCGAAAGCATGTCTCAGCGCGGGTCCGGTCAGATCAATCGACATAGACCGTTTTGATATTCATGAATTCGTGGATGCCATGTTCGGCCAATTCACGCCCGAAGCCGGAGGTCTTGGTGCCGCCGAACGGCAGCCTTACATCGGAACGTACGAGGGCATTGACGAATACCGCGCCGGCCTGGATCCGGCGTGCGACCGCTTCGCCCTGCGCCTTGTCACGGGTCCAAACGCTCGCGCCGAGCCCGAAAGCGGTGTCGTTGGCGATATGGATGGCATCCTCCACGCTGTCCGCACGGATGATGCTCGCGACCGGTCCGAACAGTTCTTCGGAGTAGGCCGCCATGCCGGGCCCGACAGCATCGAGGATGGTGGCCGGATAATCGCAGGGGCCTTCGCCCTTCCGGCCCCCGATCAGCAGTTTCGCACCTGCGGCGATGCTGGCATCGACCTGACGCTGCAGTTCTTCGCGCGCATCCGGACGCACCATCGGCGCCAGGGTCGTGGCATCGTCGTTGGGGTCACCGGATTTGAGCGCAGCGGCCGCGGCCGTGAAGCGGGCCACGAATTCCTCCGCGATGCCCGGAGTCAAGATGAAACGCTTGGCGGCAATGCAGGTCTGGCCGCCATTGCCGAAACGCGAGGCGGCCGCAACCGGAACCGCCTTATCGAGATCGGCATCGTCCAGCACCACAAACGGATCGCTGCCCCCGAGTTCCATCACGCATTTCTTCAGGTTGGCACCGGCATTGCCGGCGACCGATTTCCCGGCCCGTTCGCTGCCGGTCAAGGTGATTGCATGCACACGCGGATCGGCAATGACCGCGCCCGCACGCTGGTTATCGATATGCAGCACATCGAACACGCCTTCGGGAATGCCGGCCAGACGCAGAATTTCGGCGATGACATCGGCGCAACGCGGCACATTGGTGGCGTGCTTGAGCAGCGCCACATTGCCGGCCATCAGGCCCGGCGCCAGAAACCGGAACACCTGCCAGATCGGGAAATTCCAGGGCATCACCGCGAAAACGCAGCCGATCGGCTCGTACGCAACGAAACTCCGGGAGGCCTCGGTGGCGATGTGCTTGTCCTGCATATAGGTTTCGGCCTGACCGGCATAGTATTCGCAGGCACCGGCCGACTTCTCGATCTCCGCCAGGGCTTCGCGGCGCAACTTGCCCATTTCCGCGGTCATCAGGCCGGCAATGCGTTCACGGTGTTCGCGCAGCAAGGCCGCAGTGCGCCGAATCAGATCCGCGCGTTCGGCAAACGACAGGGCCGCCCAGGCCGGATAGGCACGCGCGGCGGCGGCAAGACGGCGCTCGACCTCGTCGTCGCTGAAGTACTCATAACGGTACTCGACGGCTCCGGTCCACGGATTGATGGTTTCTACGGTCATGGAACGTCACTCAGTTCTGCTGCAGGGCCAGCTGCATGTCGCGCTGGCGGCGTTTTTCACTCCGTCGCATGGACCACCAGGCAATCAGTGCCGCGGCAGACACCGCCAGAATCATCAGGGATGCCAGCGCATTGATTTTCGGGCTGACGCCCATGCGCACCGAGGAGAAGATCTTCATCGGCAAAGTGGTCGATGACGGGCCAGAAGTGAAGCTGGAAATCACCAGATCATCGAGCGACAGCGTAAATGCCATCAGCCAGCCCGAGAGCAGCGCCGGCGCGATGATCGGCAAGGTGATCACGAAGAACACCTTCAGACGGTTGGCGCCCAGATCCATCGCCGCCTCTTCCAGTGAACGATCAAGCTCGCCCAGCCGTGAAGAGATGATCACGGTCACGAAGGCCATGGTGAAGGTGACGTGCGCGATCCACATGGTGGCAACACTGCGCTGCTGGAAGATGCCGAACCAGTCGCCAAGTGAAACAAACAGGAGCAGCATGGACAGGCCGGTGATCACTTCCGGCATCACCAGCGGTGCGGTGATCAGTGCGCTGAACAGGGTCTTGCCGCGGAAGCTGCGGAAGCGCGTCATCACCATGGCAGCCATGGTGCCCAGCACCACGGCGGCGCAGGCGGTGAAAAACGCCAGCTGCAGGCTGATTTTGGCGGCATCGATCATCTGCTGGTCACGGAACAGTTCGAAATACCATTTGGTGGAGAATCCGGCCCAGACCGTGACCAGTTTGGACTCATTGAACGAATAGACGATCAGGCTGAGCATCGGCAGATAGAGGAACAGGAAGCCGATGGCCAGCATGACCATGCTGAATCGCGACAGGCGTGCGGGCTGGCTCATGCGAGTTTCGCCTCCATTTCCTTGGCTTGCGCGCGGTGGAAGATCATGATCGGAATGATCAGCAGAAGCAGCATGACGATGGAAACCGCCGAGGCCACCGGCCAGTCGCGGTTATTGAAGAATTCCTGCCAGAGAATGCGGCCGATCATCAGGGTGTCCGGTCCACCCAGCATTTCGGGAATCACGAATTCACCGACCACCGGAATCATGACCAGCATCGAGCCGGCGATGATACCGGCCTTGGACAGCGGCAAGGTCACTTTCAGGAACGCCTTCCAGGGGCGGGCGCCGAGATCGCTGGCGGCTTCCAGCAGACGGATGTCGAGCTTGACCAGATTGGCGTACAGCGGCAGTACCATGAACGGCAGATAGGCATAGACGATACCGATATACACCGCGATCGGCGTGTGCATGATGGCCAGAGGCTCGTCAATCACGCCGGTCCACATCAGGAAATTGTTGAGCAGGCCGTTGTTCTTCAGGATGCCGATCCAGGCATAGATGCGGATCAGGAACGAGGTCCAGGACGGCAGCACCACCAGCATAAGCGCGATGTTGCGGGTGGCCGGATCCATGCGGGCGATGGCATAGGCCATCGGATAGCCGATCAGCAGGCACAGGAAGGTCGAAATCACGGCGATCTTGATCGAACTCAGGTACGCGCTCACATACAGCGAATCCTTGATCAGATAAAGGTAGTTTTTGAGATGCACATCGAGCGCGGGGTGACCGTCAATCCAGACCAACAACGGGGTGTACGGCGGCATGGCGATGGCGGCCTGGGAGAACGAAATCTTGAAGGCGATGGCCAGCGGAATCGCGAAAAACAGCAGCATCCAGATATAGGGAACGGCGATGACCAGCCAACGCGAACCCGGAAGACGCTTCTTCAGGCTGCGGAGCGCCCGGCTCATGAGGTCAGCACCACGCCGGAGTTGTCATTCCAACTCAGCCAGACCATATCGTTCCAGGTGAAGTTCTCCGAAGCCCAGCGCTTCATGTTGACGAAGTTGCATAGCACTTTGGCACCGCCAGGAAGGCGCACATGGTAAACGGAATGTGAACCGAAGTAGGCGATTTCCTCGATGACCCCGCGCACCTTGTTGTATGGCTGCGCAGGCTCCTCCTTGTCGATGCGTACCTTCTCGGGCCGTATGGCGAACGACACGCTCATGCCGTCATAGCCGGTGATGCCGTGTCCGACGTAAATCGGCGCATCCATCTGCGGCGAGATGATGGTGACGTGGTCAGTCTCGTCTTCGCCGATACGGCCTTCGAAAAGATTGACTGAACCAATGAACTCAGCGGTAAAGCGCGAGTTCGGTTGTTCGTAGATTTCATCGGGCGTTCCAACCTGGCGGATACGGCCGGCATCCATGACTGCGACGCGGTGCGCCATGGTCATTGCCTCTTCCTGGTCATGGGTGACCATGATGCAGGTCACGTTCAGACGTTCGACAATGTTGACCAGTTCGATCTGCATCTGCGAGCGCAGTTTCTTGTCTAGTGCCGCCATCGGCTCGTCGAGCAGCAGCAGTTTGGGGCTGGTGGCCACGGCCCGCGCGAGCGCCACGCGCTGCTGTTGGCCACCGGAGAGCTGGTGGGGTTTGCGTTTGGCGAACTTGCTCATCTGCACCAGCGCCAGCATCTCATCGACACGGCGGGCGACTTCATCCTTGGGCATTTTCTTCTGGTTCGGGCCGAATGCGACATTCTGCTCGACCGTCATGTGCGGAAACAGGGCATAAGACTGGAACATCATATTCACCGCCTGTTCGTAAGGCGGAATATTGTTCATTGACTGCCCGTCCAAGATGATCTCGCCGGCAGTCGGTTTTTCGAAGCCGGCCAGCATGCGCAGCAGAGTTGACTTGCCGCAGCCAGAGGCACCGAGCAACGCGAAAATCTCGCCTTTGTGGATGCTGAGGCTGACATCATCGACGGCGACGAAGCCGTCGAATTCCTTGCGGACACCTTCAATGCGGACGAAGTTATCGACTTTGGCTTTTTCAGGCTTGCCGTTGCCGGCAGACGCGGTCTGGATCGCTTGAGTCATGGTGTTTCCATTCCCGAAAAAAGAAGGGCAAGCCGATCAGCTTGCCCTGGTTGCTTCTTATTATTTACCGGTCTTGAGGCCGGTCCAGATGCGATTGAATAGGCGGTCAACATCCGCCGGCAGAACGGCCAGACTGAACAGGCCCTTGCTGGCTTCAGGTGTCGGATACACGCCGGTATTGGCCTTCAGCTCCGGGTCAATCTTCTCGAAAGCTGCTTTGTTGGCGCTGGCGTAGGACACGTAGTTGGAGATTTCAGCCGCCACTTCCGGACGCAGGAGGTAGTTGATGAAGATATGGGCGTTGTTGGGATGCTTGGCATCTTTCGGAATCGCCATCATATCGAACCACATCGGTGCGCCTTCCTTCGGAATCACATAGGCGATTTCAACGCCGTTCTTGGCTTCCGCGGCACGGTCCTGGGCCTGGAGGATATCACCGGACCAGCCGACCGCGACGCAGGCGTCACCGTTGGCCAGGGCATTGATGTATTCCGAGGAATGGAACTGGGTAATCGACGGACGCAGCAATTTCAGACGTTCTTCGGCCTTGGCGATGACCGCCGGATCGAAGCTGTTTGGCTCTTCACCGAGGTATTTCAGCACCGGCGGAATGATTTCGGACGGAGTATCGAGGAAATACACGCCGCATTCCTTCAGCTTGGCGAGGTTTTCCGGCTCGAACACCATGGCCCAGCTGTCGGTCGGTGCGGCATCGCCGAACACTTTCTTGATCTTGGCGACGTTGTAACCGATGCCGGTGGTGCCCCACAGGTAATTGACCGAGTGCGCGTTGTCCGGATCGAGCACGGCGATGTTGGCCTGGATGGCGGGATCCATGTTGGCCAGATTCGGGATCTTGGATTTATCCAGCGGCATGAACACGCCGGCCTGGATCTGACGGGCCAGGAAAGTCAGTGAAGGCACCACTATGTCGTAACCAGTATTGCCGGTCACCAGTTTGGTTTCCAGAACTTCGTTACTGTCGAACACGTCATAGGTCACCTTGATGCCGGTTTCCTTGGTGAAGTTGTCGAGGGTTTCCGGCGCGATGTAATCGGACCAGTTGTAGACGTTCAGGACTTTCTCTTCCTCAGCCGCAGCAGCCGGAGCGGCGTCGCCGTCCTTCTTGCCGCAGGAAGCCAGTATCAGTGCGGTCACCGCAATGCCCAACAGTTTCAGTTTCATGATTCAACTCTCTCTATGTGAAGTTTAATGTCACCATCCCGCCAGAAGACGGGCCCCTCCCGTTCAGGCCAAGGCCTTTGCGGTTTCATTCAACGACTTCCAGGTCTTCTCGAACAGCTCATCGATTTCACTGCGGCTGATGACCAGAGGCGGCGACAGCAGCATGGAATCGTAGGTGGCCCGGAGAATGAGTCCGTTGTTCAAGGCAATATTACGGCATAATCCACCTACCTTGCCACGGTCGGCGAAAAACTTGCGTTCGGCCTTGTTCGGGACCAATTCGAGGGCCCCGACCATGCCGGCAATGCGGACTTCGCCGACCAGCGGGTGCTCGCCCAGAGTCTTCCAGCGCTCGGCCAGATAGGGGCCGGTGTCGTGTTTGCAGGTTTCGACGATTTTCTCATCCTGCAGGATGCGGATGTTCTCCAGGGCGACCGCGGCACAGACCGGATGGCCGGAATAGGTGTAGCCGTGCGCCAGTTCGCCGCCCTGCTGCCGCAGCACCGAAGCCACGCGCTCGTTGAACAGCACCGCGCCCATCGGGATGTAGCCCGAAGTCAGGCCTTTGGCGGTGGTCATGATGTCCGGAGTGAATCCGAAATACTGGGCGCCGAACCACTCGCCGGTGCGTCCGTAGCCACAGATCACTTCGTCGGCACACAGCAGGATGTCGTATTTACGGCAAATGCGCTCGATTTCCGGCCAATAGCTCATCGGGGGGATATACACGCCGATGGCCCCCATGATTGGCTCGCCGATGAAAGCGGCCACGCGATCGGGTCCGAGCTCGAGAATTTTTTCTTCCAGACGGCGTGCCGCGACCAGACCGTATTCTTCTTCCGAATAGTCGCCACCGTCAGCGAAAAAGAACGGCGGTTCGATGTGGTGGATGTCCGGAATCGGCAGGCCGCCCTGTGCGTGCATGCCCTTCATGCCGCCGAGGCTGGCACCGGCCACTGTCGAGCCGTGGTAGCCATTATAGCGGCCGATGACGATGTTCTTGTTCGGCTTGTCCTGCACCGCCCAGAAATGCCGGACCATGCGCAGCACCGTGTCGTTGCCTTCCGAGCCGGAATTGGAATAGAACACGTGATTGAGATCGGCCGGCGAGATTTCAGCCAGCTTGGCGGCCAGATGGATGGCCGGCTCGGTGGTGCACTGGAAGAAGGTATTGTAATAGGCCAGTTCATCCATCTGGCGGGCGGCCACCTGCCCCATCGATTTGCGGCCGTAACCGATGTTGACGCACCACAGGCCGGCGAAGGCGTCGAGCAGTTTATTGCCTTCCTTGTCCCAGACGTAACAGCCTTCTCCGCGGGTCAGGATGCGGGTGCCTTTCTTGGCCAGCTCGGCATTGTCGTTGAACGGATGGATGTGGTGGGCGGCATCGAGCTGCTGCAGACGTTCATAGGCATGGGGCATGACGGGCAATCCGGTTAGACGTTGAGCAGCAGGAATTCGCGTTCCCAGGAACTGATGACGCGGAAGAAGGTCTCGTACTCCTTGCGCTTGATGCAGACATAGGCGCGGCAGAAACGCTCGCCGAGGATGGCCGACAGTGCTTCCGAACGCTCCAGATACTCGAGCGAATCCTGCATCGACTTGGGCAGCTCGAAGCCGGAGGTGTGGGTGTAGCCGGTCGAGGGTTCGGTCGGTTGCAGCTTCTGTTCGATGCCGAGCAGTCCACAGGCCAGCGTGGCAGCGATGGCCAGATACGGGTTGACGTCGGAACCTGCGAAGCGGGTTTCCACCCGCATGTTTTCCGGCGAATCGAACGGTACGCGCAGGCCGCAGGTGCGGTTGTCATAGCCCCACTGCACGTTCTTCGGCGACACTTCCCCGTAGATCAGGCGGCGGTAAGAATTCACGTTCGGCGCGAAGAAGGCCATGGCCTCGGGAATGTAGCGCTGTAGGCCGCCCAGATAGTTCATGAACAGTTCGCTGTGGCGGGCGCCGCCCTTGCCGATGAACACGTTCTTGCCGGTCTTGGCATCGACCAGACTCTGGTGGATGTGCATCGAACTGCCCGGCTCGTTTTCCATCGGCTTGGCCAGGAATGTGGCGTAGATGTTGTGGCGCATCGCCGCTTCACGCATGGTGCGCTTGAACAGGAACACCTGGTCGGCGCGCGACAGCGGATCGGCATGGATGAAGTTGATTTCCAGCTGGGCCGCACCGGATTCATGGATCAAGGTGTCGACGTCGAGTTCCATGGCTTCGCAGTAGTCGTACATCAGATCGAGGATTGGATCAAATTCGTTGACGGCATCGATCGAGTAGCTCTGGCGCGCCGTTTCCGGCCGGCCATTACGGCCAGCCGGCGGCTGCAGCGGAAAATCCGGATCGGTGTTCTTCTGCACCAGAAAGAACTCCAGCTCGGGCGCGATGATCGGTTTCAGGCCGAGCGCATCGTAGCGTTCGATGACTCGGCGCAGCACATTGCGCGGGGCCAGATCGTGCGGCTTGCCTTCCTTGGTGAAGCAGTCATGGATGATCTGCACGGTCGGGTCGGAGGCCCAGGGCACGGTGCGCACGGTGTTGGGATCGGGCCGCAGGTACATGTCCGAATCGGACGGGCTGACGATCTGATCGTATTCATCGATGTATTCGCCGGTGACCGTGGTGGCGAAAATGCCCTCCGGTAGACGGGTGCCGAAATCGTGCGAGAACTTGGTGGCCGGAATGATCTTGCCGCGGGCGTTGCCGGTCATGTCCGGTACCAGACATTCGACCTCGGTGATGCGATTCTCACGCAGCCAGCGTTTCAGATGGCTTTCTTCGCGTTCACTGGCGGCACTCTGCTTGGCCGGGGTCGACACGACCTTGTCCTCCTTGGCGGGCAGGATGCGGCGTTTGGATTTCTTGGCGGCTTCTTTACCGGTCTTGGCCGGGCCTTTCTTCGCTATAGGGGTATTTGTGACTTTCTTGTTCATGATTTCACCGGTTCCGGCGTTCGGCGCGGACTTTGCAGGCCGCACCGAAGGCTTTGAATATTTCGAGAGAGAAGGGATTTTCCGTGACCTTCCATTCCGGGTGCCACTGCACCGCAAGCAGGAAAGTGTCATCGGAATCGAGACGGATGGCCTCGATCAATCCGTCAGGCGCCATGGCTTCGGCAATCAGGTTGTCGCCCAATTTGTTCAGGCCTTGGCCATGCAGGGAGTTGACGTTCACTTCAGTCGCACCGGCCCAGTGCGCCAACCAGCCGTCCGGGACCAGATTCAGGGCATGTGCCGGAGCGTATTGCACATCCAGCGGCTGGCTGAGGTCTTCCTTGTGATTCATCATGCCAGGTACCTCATGCACTTTCTGGTGCAGGGTGCCGCCCATCGCCACGTTCACTTCCTGGAAACCGCGGCAGACCGCCAGCACCGGAACGCCTTTGGCAATCGCCTTTGGGATGAGGTTGAGCGTGGTCAGATCGCGGGTCGGATCATGCAGATTGCCCTCATAACTGGGCTCATCGGAGTAATGATGCGGCTCGATGTTGCTCGGCGAACCCGGCAAAAACAATCCGTCCAGCTGATCCAGCAGCGCATCCAGATCCAGACCCGGAGTGACGGAAGGAATCAGCAGTGGTTGCGCACCCGAACCGTCCAGAATGGCGCGGATGTATTTTTCACCCACGGCCTGGAACGGATGCGGGCCGATCATTCTGCTGTCTGCGGGGATTCCGACGAAAATCATGCACGAGTACTGCGTGGCCTGATAGAGCCCTTACCCTAACCCGACTGTAAAATTTTATCAACAGAAATTTTCAAGCGGGTAAAGACCCTGATGAAGCGGTAGCTAAGCCGATTGCGCCCTAATCGACGACCATGAAACGTTTGTTTGAGCCTCAGGAATGCCATAAATATGCACCAGAATCCGCATTAATGATGAATATTTTTTACACTTTCCGAAATCTCTGCTAGTATCAGCGCAACCATTCCGGATGCCAGCAATGACCGATTCGACCCTCCACCCCGCCGATGCCAAGGTTCTGGCCGCCCATGACAATGCCGAACTGATCGACCTGATTCTGCCCGATATGAACGGCCTGCTGCGCGGTAAACGCATCACCCGCGACGCACTGGAAAAAGTGTTCCAGAACGGCGTGTGTCTGCCGATGTCGCTGATCGGCACCGATGTGACCGGCAATACCGTAGAAGAAACTGGCCTGGGCTATGACATCGGCGACGAAGACCGTATCTGCCGCCCAATTCCAGGTACCCTGCGCCCGATTCCCTGGCAGCAGCGACCGATGCTGCAATGCCTGCTGAGCATGGAAGGCTTCCACGGCGGCATGTTTTCGGCCAATCCGCGTGAAGTGCTGAAGAATGTGCTGCAGAAATTCACCGACCGCGGTCTGACCCCGGTGGTGGCGGTCGAGCTCGAGTTCTACCTGCTCGACAAACAACTGACCCCGGACGGCCGCCCGCAGACCTCGATTAACCCCTCCACCGGCGAACGCAACAAGACCACCCAGGTCTATTACATGGGCGATCTGAACGATTACCAGGGCTTCACCGATGCCGTGGCCGATGCCTGCACCACTCAGAACATTCCGGCCGACACCGCCGTGGCCGAATACGCGCCGGGCCAGTTCGAAATCAACCTGAAGCACCGCGATGACGCCGTGGCCGCCTGCGACGATGCCACCCTGCTCAAACGCGCCATTAAATCCATCGCCGAACAGCAGAATCTGCTGGCCAGCTTCATGGCCAAGCCGTTCGTCGATCAGGCCGGTTCCGGCATGCACATCCATGTGTCCTTGCTGGACAAGAACGGCAAAAATATTTTCGCCAGCAGCCAGGACAATCCGGCGGCGGAACTCAAACACGCCATTGCCGGCCTGCAGTCGGTGTCCAAAGACTGCATGCTGATGTTCGCGCCGCACGCCAACAGCTACCGCCGTTTCGTGCTAAACGCCTTCGTGCCGTTGAACGACTGCTGGGGCTTCAACAACCGCACCGTGGCCATGCGCATTCCGCATTCCGATGAAAAGAACGTGCGCATCGAACACCGCATTGCCGGCGCCGATGCCAACCCGTATCTGGTGACCGCCGCGGTGTTGGCCGGCATTCTGCACGGTCTGGATGCCAAGGGCGATCCGGGCCCGGCCATCAAGGGCAATGCCTACCAACAGACCGAAAAACGGCAACTGTTCTGGCGCGACACCATCAACGACTTCATGGCCAGCGGCTTCATTAAGGACACGTTCGGCGCTGAATTCCAGCACGTGTTCGGCCAGCAGAAACTCAAGGAAATGCGCAGCTTCTACACCGAAGTCACCACGCTCGAATACGACTGGTACCTGCGCTCGGTCTGAGCCGGGTTTCGCGCATGTCCGGCAGCCATGTCCGCTCCTGGTACGCCGCCTCGGTGCCGGATTTTTCGGCGCAACCGGCGCTCGAAGGAAACTTGCAGGCCGATGTCTGTATTCTTGGCGCCGGTATCACCGGCCTGTCCACCGCCATCGAACTGGCCGAAGCCGGCATGTCGGTGGTGGTTCTTGAAGGCCAGCGCGTCGGCTGGGGCGCTTCAGGGCGCAGCGGCGGGCAGGCTATTTTCGGTTTTGGCTGCGATCAAAGCAAAATCACCCAAGCGGTCGGGCTGAGCGATTCCAGGCGTCTGTTCGACTGGTCGCTGGAAGGCCTTGATCTGATCAAACAGCGCTGCATGCAATACGGCATCGACTGCGACTGGCACGACATGCACGCGCATGTGCCGATCAAGCCGCGGCACATCACCGAGTTGAAAAACTGGCAACATGATCTGGCTGAAAACTTCGATTACCCGCTGCAGTGGTGGGACCGCGAGCAGCTTCAGGCGGTCATGCCCAACGAACGTTATCTCGGGGCCCTTGTCGATCCCAACAGCGGCCATCTGCATCCGCTCAAGTACACCCAGGGTCTGGCACGGGCTGCACTCGGGCTTGGCGTGCGTATTCTTGAACAGTCGAAAGTGACGCAACTGGTGCGCGGCGACCGGCCGGCGTTCAAAACCGCCAAAGGCGAAGTGCACTGCGATTTCGCGGTGTTGGCCGGCAATGCCTATGTGCACGGTATTGCGCCGGAACTGGATGACAAGATCATGCCGGTCGGCACCTACATCGGCGCCACCGAACCCTTGGGCGAAGCCCGCGCCAAAGCCCTGATCGGCAACGACATGGCGGTGGCCGATGTGAACTGGGCGCTGGATTATTTCCGGCTGAGCAGCGATCACCGTCTGCTGTTCGGCGGCCGCGCCTCCTATTCCACCCTGCCGCCGCCGGACCTGTCCGGCACCCTGCGTCGGCGCATGACCCGGGTGTTCCCCGCGCTTGAAGGCGTCAAGATGGATTATGTCTGGGGTGGCTATGTCGATATTTCGCTGAGCCGCGCCCCACACTGGGGCCGCTTGGGCCGCAATGTGTATTTCGCCCAGGGCTTTTCCGGCCATGGTATAGCCGCCACGGGCCTGGCCGGCCGAGTCATGGCCGAGGCGATCCGCGGTCAGGCCGGGCGCCTGGATGTGTTCAGCCGCATTCCACACCGCAACTTCCCCGGTGGCCGCGCTCTGCGCACACCCCTGTTGGTGGCCGCCATGGCTTGGTTCAAATTGCGTGACGCCTTGTTTTGATTGATAATAGCGGCATCCTCCCGACCTCGGCTTTACAAGCTCCGGCTTTCGGCTTAACCTGAATTCACCTTCGACGCGCTCGCGTCGTGCACACGACCTTTCATGACCCAGACGCCCGCGCCAGAGGCCGTAGAGCCCGTTCCCGCTCATACGCCGCAACAACAGGAAATGCCGCTGGCGTTGGTCAAAGGCCAGCCGGTCTTGCAGATGCCGCAGGATCTGTACATTCCGCCGGACGCGCTGGAAGTGATCCTGGAAAGCTTTGAAGGACCGCTTGACCTGCTGCTGTACCTGATACGCCGCCAGAACCTCGATATCCTCGATATTCCGGTCGCCGAAATCACCAAGCAATACGTGTCCTACATCGGGGTGATGGAAGATCTGCGCTTTGAACTGGCCGCAGAATACCTGGTGATGGCCGCGATTCTGGCCGAAATCAAATCGCGCATGCTGCTGCCGCGTCCGCCCTCGGAAGACGGCAACGAAGCCGATCCGCGCGCCGAACTGGTGCGCCGTCTGCAGGAATACGAACGCTTCAAGAAAGCCGCCGAAGATCTCGACACCCTGCCCCGTCTGGAACGTGACACCAGCATCGCGCATGCTTTCATGCCGGACCGCATCATCCAGCGCGCGCCGCCGGAGGTGGACCTGAAGGAAATGCTGCTGGCCCTGCGCGACGTGCTCAAGCGCGCCGATCTGTTCAGCCGCCACGCCATCAAGCGCGAAGCCCTGAGCGTGCGCGAACGCATGTCGATTGTGCTCGACCGCCTGCGTGATGGCCAGTTCCACGGTTTCGAAAGCTTCTTCATTCCCGAAGAAGGCCGCATGGGTGTGGTGGTGAGTTTTTTGGCCATCCTCGAACTGGCCAAGGAACGCCTGTTGGAAATCGTGCAGGAAGGGCCCTTGGGTCCCATTTTCATCCGCGCCCGCGAATTGACCGCCGAAGAAGCCGAAGCGACCGAGCGCGACAATGCCATGCAATCCGAATTCGACGAACCGTCAGCCTGATCCGAATATGAGCGAAAACGACCTGAACCTTGCCCCGATCCTGGAAGCCACCCTACTGGCTTCCACCCTGCCGCTGAGCACCGCCCAGCTTTACGGGATTTTCGGCGATTCCCCGCCGAAACCCGGTGCCATCGAACAGGCCTTAACCGAACTTAAAGCGGCCTGCGAGGGCCGAGGCGTGGAATTGGTCGAGGTCGCCTCGGGCTGGCGCTACCAGGTCAGAAACGAGGTTCACCCTTACGTAGCAAGGCTTTGGACCGAACGGCAGAGCAAATATACCCGCGCCACGCTGGAGACTTTGGCCCTGATCGCCTACCGGCAGCCGATCACCCGCGGCGAGATCGAACAGATCCGCGGCGTCAGCGTCAGCGCAACTATGATAAAATCGTTGGAAGAACGGGAATGGATTCGCGTTCTCGGACACCGCGATGTGCCCGGACGCCCCGAGCTGTTCGGCACCACCAAGACCTTTCTGGATTATTTCGGCCTGAAGAGCCTCGATCAGTTGCCGCCTCTGGC
This sequence comes from Lysobacteraceae bacterium, assembly GCA_021299355.1. Taxonomy (GTDB): domain Bacteria; phylum Pseudomonadota; class Gammaproteobacteria; order Xanthomonadales; family Xanthomonadaceae; genus Arenimonas. Next base: position 26,058 of record JAJTGG010000004.1, on the reverse strand, counting down.
GGAATTGAAGGAATATCCCGAGCTGGAACCGCAGCTGTCCTTCGATATTTCCGAGCCCATTCCGGCTCAGGCTGCCGTAATCACGGAGCCGAGCGGAGAACTGCCGGACGAAACCGAGCCCACCGAGTCCGAGCCGTCCACCGAATCCGTCGAGACGACGACTGACCCCTTGCAGCACTGAGGCGCCCTCCGCGCCGGAGACAACCCCGAATGAGCGAGAACACTCGCAAAGTCCTTTCATTGAAAGGCAAAGACGCCGAACCCAAGAATAAAACTTCCGAACGACTGCACAAGGTATTGGCCCAGGCCGGCCTGGGTTCACGACGTCTGCTAGAAGAACGCATCGCGCAGGGCGCGGTCAAGGTCAACGGCGAAACCGCCCAAACCGGCCAGTCGGTCGTCAGCGGCGACCGCATCGAAATCGACGGTAAGGTGTTCGTGGCTTCGGCCCTGAGCGAGCCGAGCTCGGTGCTGATCTACAACAAGCCCGAAGGCGAAGTGACCACCCGCGAGGATCCCGAAGGCCGCCCGACCATTTTCGATGCCCTGCCCCGTCTGAAAGGCGCGCGCTGGATCGCGGTCGGCCGCCTCGACATCAACACAACCGGTCTTTTGCTGCTGACCACCGACGGCGAACTGGCCAACGCCCTGATGCATCCGTCCGGCAACATCGAACGCGAATACGTGTGCCGCATCCACGGTGAAGTGCCCGACAACGTGGTCGATCGCCTCGCTCGCGGTGTGGCGCTGGATGACGGTCCGGCCAAATTCGAAAAAATCGAACGCATCGGCTCCAGTGATTCGCACGCCTGGTTCCAGGTGGTCATCACCGAAGGCCGCAACCGCGAAGTCCGCCGCCTCTGGGAATCGCAGGGCTATCAGGTCAGCCGCCTGAAGCGCGTACGCTACGGTGACATCACCTTGCCGCGCCTGCTCAAACGCGGCCAGTGCGTGGAACTGGAACAGGCAAAAGTGGAATCCCTGCGCGCCCATTTCGGACTCGACAACAACGCGCCGGTGCTGACCCTGCAACCGGTCATCGGTCAGCGCAAATCGCGTCCGACCGAAATCCGCATCGGCAGCGACCGCAACCAGAATGCTTACGTCAACGGCCATGTTAACGAAGAAGCCCGTGAACTGCGTCGCTTCGACCACGTGCGCGAAGAGCGCCCGCGCGGCGGCCGTGGCCGCCCCGGTGCCGGCGTCAAGAAGCCGTTCAATAAAGGTGGAAAATTCGGCGGCGACAACGCCGGCAACCGCGCCCCGCATGCCGGCAAACCGTTCAACAAAGGTCCGCGTCCGGAACGCGATGACAACTTCGGCAACCGCGCCGAGAAACCGCGTTTCAACAAAGGTCCGCGCAGCGGGCAAGGCGCCCAGCCGGCCGGCGAGTTCAAATCCTGGTACGTGCCCGAGGGCGTGGATACCGGCTCACGCGTGGCTCCGCCGCGTACGCCGCGTGCCCCGAAACCGTTCGGTGAACGCGGTCCGAAACCTTACGGCGACCGTGCCGCCAAGCCGTTCAATAACCGTGGCCCGCGCCCGCAGGGTGATCGACCGCAGGGTGACCGCCCGCAAGGTGATCGTCCGTTCAATAACCGTGGCCCGCGCCCGCAGGGTGATCGTCCGCAAGGCGATCGTCCTTACGCACCGCGCGGTCCGAAGCCCTACGGCGATCGTCCGCAGGGTGATCGTTCGTTCAATGCCCGGGGCCCGCGCCCGCAGGGTGACCGTCCGTTTACGCCGCGTGGCCCTCGGCCCGATAGCAACCGCGCCGGTCCGAAACCGCCATTTAAGAAACGCAAGCCGGAAGACGGTTTTCCTTCGGATGATTGATGTCTGAAAAAAACCCGCTTCGGCGGGTTTTTTCATTTCAAAATTATGACAAAAAATGCCTGCCCTTTCGTCTTAAGCACAACACAATATTCATGGATGATAGAACGGCATTGGCAGAGTACGATGATGCGGCAGAATGAAGAAAAAAGGGAATACTGCGCCTGGCCATGGTCCGGCAGTCACTCTTACCGCTGGTCCAGCTCGTGATGGATCAATACCACGCATTGCGATGCGAACAGCATCTTCGATCCGAGCGTGATTTTCTTCGCACCAAGGCGTTCGAGACTATGGAAGGTCTTCTTCGGCATCGGAATATGGTCGGTGAGCACGAAGCAGGAATTGCCCTGGAAGCTCTGCTCGCGGATCGGGGTGCCTTTCCTGTCCATCATGAATAACTGGTGGTTCTCGGCTAGTTCCTGCACCAGTCGCTCAAAGCTCACCGTGCGCACAGTGACGCCGGATTCCACCGGTCGGGTTTCCTCCTTGCCCATTCCCCTCGAGGCATCCAGCGCCTTGGCGATTTTTCCCAGCAGTGCGCGCTCGTCGAAGCCACCGAGTTCATGCATGGCATTGATGTCGAAAAAAACCGAACGGGAAAAATCCTGTGTGCTTTCCAAGACCAAATAGACCCTGACATCCGCCCTGTGCGACTGGGCCACGAAAACTGCGTTCATCAGGGTATGCGCCAGAATTTCGGCATGGGCCTCCTTGCCGATGGACGCCAACAGTTTCTGGCTGTCCGTGGGTGCCGCCCGCGCTCTCAGTACAAAGGTTCGCATGCATATCCTGTCTATGGTGCGCATCAATGATATCAGTATCGTTTGCTGAGCCGGCCGGACTATGGCCGGTCTGGAATTCGGGAAATTTTCAGCAGTTTACCGCTGTCCGAAACCAGATAGACACTGCCGTCCATCCCCTGTTCGACATCACGGATGCGTTCACCCAGATCACCGAGCAGCCGTTCGCGGCGGATTTCCTTGTGGCCTTCAAACCGGACCCGCCATAGCGCGGTACCTGCCAGCGTGCCCATCAATACTTGATTCCGCCATTTGGGGAATTCCGTGCCGGTATAAAACAGCATGCCGGAAGGGGCGATCGAACGCGGCACCCAGATACTCAAGGGTTCCACGAATTTCGGGCTGTGTTTGCCACCGCCCAGACGGCAATCCTGACCGACCGGCTCGCCGTAATGGCAGCCGTAGCTGGCGGTCGGCCACCCGTAATTTTTGCCGGCCTGAACCCGGTTGATTTCATCGCCGCCCTGTGGACCGTGCTCACTCAACCACAGCATCCCGGTATCCGGATGCAATGCCGCGCCTTGCGGATTGCGGTGGCCCAGACTGTAGATCTCCGGACGGGCGCCAGTTGCTTTCCATTTCGGATTATCCACGGGGATGCGTCCATCACGCTGGATGCGGACCACTTTGCCGATGCTCTGCTTCATGTCCTGCGCCGGCGTGAATTTCTGCCGATCTCCCAGAGTGATGAACAGGGTCTTATCCCGGCCGAACACCAACCGGGATCCGAAATGTCCGGCGCCTCCGACTTTCGGGATTTGCCGGTAGATGATTTCAGTGGCTTGCAGACGGTCATTGATGAGTTTTGCCCGCGCCACTGCCGTGCCGGATAGCCCGCCCTCACCGGGTTCGGCATAGGACCAATACAGCCACGGTGTTGTTGCGAACTCCGGGTCGAGTACCACATCGAGTAAGCCGCCCTGCCCCTGCGATGCCACGCGCGGCAGGCCCGTAATCGTTTGTTCAATGCGCCGGCCATCCCGCGAAAGCAGCGCGATGCTGCCGGATTTCTGGCTCACCAGCAGACGGCCATCCGGCAGAAACGCCATACCCCAGGGCGATTGGAGTTCGGCATTGAGTTCGGTCACCTGCAGCGTGTAGTCGCTGGATTTCAACAGCTGTGTTTTCTGCGCCGCCGCCACGCCCGGCAGCGCCAGTGCCAGAGCCATGCAACGGAATGTGCCAAGTGCCATGCGAGAATACCTCAATCGTGGAGGGTGAAAACATCGGCATCCAAATGCGCGGGAAAACGTTGCCGGAAGGCAACCAACTCGGCATGAGAGATGCGGGCATTCTGTGCCTGCGGCGAGTCCCCGGATTCGACAATCGTCTGCCCGAGAAAGTCGAGCACCGTGCTGCCGCCAAGATAGTGCAGACCGTTACCATCGCCGCCGGTCCGGTTGACGCCGACCACATAACTCAGGTTCTCGATGGCGCGCGCCTTGAGCAGGGTCTGCCAGGCGAAATGCCGCGGACTCGGCCAGTTGGCCACATAAATCAGCAGATCGTAATCATAGCCGTCTGCCTGCGTCTGCCCGAAACGGTTGCGTGAAAACACCGGGAAACGCAGGTCATAGCAGACCAAGGGGCAGATACGCCAGCCTTTGTACTCGACGATGATCTTGTCGGTGCCGGCGGCGTAGCGTTCGTGCTCGCCGGCCATACGGAATAGGTGGCGTTTGTCGTAATGCCGGATGCTGCCATCCGGCGCAGCCCACAGCATGCGGTTGAATACCGCTGCGCCGTCACGGATCTGTACGCTGCCGGTGACGACGGCATTCAATGCCATCGCCTGTTCGCACAGCCAGACCACGGTCGGGCCGTCCATGGCTTCCGCCTGCGCCAGCGCATCGTTGGAAAATCCGGAGGTGAAGGTTTCCGGCAACACGATGATGTCGGCATCCGGCGCCATCCCGGCCAGGAGCGCGGTGTAGTAGTCGCGATTGGCCTGCGGATCGTGCCAGACCGTATCAGCCTGCACGATGCGGATGTTCAGATCGGCCGTACTCATACCTGCTCCAGACGCGCGATGGCGGCATCGAGCGTATCCGGATTCTTGGCAAAGCACAGCCGCACCAGGCGCTGGCCCGGCGGCGGTGTTTCATAGAACGGCGACAGCGGAATGGCCGCCACGCCTTTTTCCGTGCACAGCCAGCGCGCGAATTCGGCATCGGGCAGATCGGAGATAGCGGAATAATCGACCAGCTGGAAATAACCGCCGGGCACCGGCAGGGGCTTGAAGCGAGTGCGTGCCAGCTTGGCCGCCAGATAATCGCGCTTGGCTGCATAAAAATCTCCGAGTTCGGCGTAATGCCCGGGCTGCTGCACGATCATTTCGGCGAAGGCCCACTGCGCCGGCGCAAAACTGCAGAAGGTGTTGTACTGGTGCACCTTGCGGAATTCGGCGGAGAGCGCCTTGGGCGCGATGCAGTAGCCTATTTTCCAGCCGGTGCAGTGATAGGTCTTGCCGAAGCTGGAAATCACGAAGCTGCGTTCAGCCAGTTCCGGATAACGCAGGGCGCTTTCATGACGGACGCCGCCGAACACGATGTGTTCGTAAACCTCGTCGGACAGCACCAGGATATCGGTGTCGCGGGTCAAGGCGATCAGACGTTGCATGTCCTCGGCCGACCACAGGGCGCCGGAGGGATTATGCGGGGTGTTGATGAATATCATCCGGGTCTTTGCGGTGACTGCCGCCTGAAGCCGCTCCCAGTCCACCGAAAAATCGACCGGATTCAGCGGCACATGCATGCACACGCCGCCGGCCAGATCGATGGCCGGTTCGTAGCAGTCGTAGCAGGGATCGAGCACGATGACTTCATCCCCCGGACGGACCACGGCCAAGACGGCGTTGAAAATCGCTTCCGAGGCGCCGCTGGTCACGGTGATTTCCAGCTCCGGACAGGCGGCATGGCCGTAACAGGCGGCGGTCTTGACGGCAATGGCCTCGCGCAGGGCCGGAATGCCGGTCATCGGCGCATACTGGTTCTTGCCGTCACGCATGGCGCGGCTCAGAGCATCCACCAGAAACTCGGGTACCGGAAAGTCGGGGAATCCCTGGCCCAGATTGACCGCCTGATGCTGCATGGCCATCTGCGACATGACCGTGAAGATGGTGGTGCCGACCTTCGGGAGCTTGGTTTGCAGAGGCATGGCAGGGGTCCGGTATGACTTGAATCAACATTATGCAACAGGATTCCGAAATTCACGGGAAATTAGCGTTTAAGTGTTTGTAAAACCGCTAAAATGAGCAGGTCGTATTCCGGAACCCCGCCGCCCGCATGTCCGCCGCCATCGCCGCCTTGATTCAAGCCGATGCCCTGTGCTTCTCGCGCAATGCCGAACGCATTTTCGGACCCTTGGATTTCCAATTAGAGGCCGGCGAAGCGCTGATGGTGAAGGGCGACAACGGCTCCGGTAAGACCACCCTGCTACGGGTGCTGGCCGGACTGCTGCCGCCGGAATCTGGAGAAATCCGTCTAGGGGGAAAACCCTTCAGTCGGGACACCTTCGTACAGCTTGCCGCCTACCTCGGCCATCGTCATGGCCACAAAGCGGAACTGACGGTGCTTCAGAATCTGCGCTTCACCGCCAGCCTGCACGGTGCAGTCAGCGAAAACCATCTGGAAACCCTGATCGGCGAATGCGGCCTGGCCGGATTCGAAGACACGCCGGCCGGAAAGCTTTCCGCCGGGCAGAACAAACGCCTGAGTCTGGCCCGTCTGAAGGCACGGCCAAGTGCCCTGTGGCTGATGGATGAACCCTATGCCAACCTCGACTTGACCGGTATCGACTGGGTCAACCGTCTGGTGCAGCACCATATCGCCGCCGGCGGCGGCGCCTTGATCAGCACCCACGGGGCCTATGCCGCGCCGGCGGTACCGGTGCGCGTGCTGGAAATATCCCGGAGCGCAGCCCATGCGTGAACTGCGCGCCCTGCTTGCCCGCGACATTGGACTGATGTGGCAGAAACGTAGCGATGCCGCCCAACCGATGCTGTTCGCCTTGATGGTCTGCGTGATGTTTCCGCTGGCCATGGGCTCCGAACCCGCGCGCTTGGCGCAGAGTGCCAGCGCGGTCATCTGGGTCGCCCATCTGTTGGCCGGCATGCTGGTGCTCGATAATCTGTATCGCAGCGATTTTGAAGACGGTAGTTTGGAACAATTGCTGCTGGCACCGGTACCGCTGCCGATGGTGATCGCCAGCAAGGTCGCCGTGCATTGGCTGACCACCGCCCTGCCCCTGCTGGTGCTGACCCCGCTCTTGGCACAACTGCTGTTTCTGCCCATGAACCTGTTGCCGGTGCTGATGCTGAGCCTGTTGATCGGTTCGCTGTTGATGAGCCTGATCGGCGCGGTAGTGGCGGCGCTGACCCTGGGCATCCGGCGCTCCGGTCTCCTGCTGGCCTTGATGGCGCTGCCGATGTATGTACCGGTGCTGGTGTTTGGCGCCGGCAGCGTGTGGTCGGCCGGCCAGGGCCTGCCTTGGCTCGGCGCGATTTATCTGATGTGCGCCGGATTGGTGTTTTTGATCGTGCTGGCGCCATGGGCCGCCGCCAGCGCCCTGCGTTTGGCCCTGAGTTGACGGAACGATGAATAAACTTCTGCTTTGGTTCAATCAAACCGGTTCGCCTGCCCGCTTCGACGCCTTCGCGCGGCGATGGAGCACGCCGAGCTTCATATTGGCGGTAATTCTCTTGGCCATCGGTGTTTTTGGCGCGCTGCTGTCCGTACCCACGGATTACAAACAGGGCGACAGCTTCCGCATCCTCTACATCCATGTGCCTGCGGCCTGGATGAGTCTGATGATTTTCGTGATCATGGCGGTGCAGAGTGCCATCGCCTTGATCTGGCGCATCAAGATCTGCGAACTGATTGCCATGGCCTCGGCGCCGATCGGTGCGGTGTTCACCGCCATCACCCTGATCAGCGGCGCTGTCTGGGGTAAGCCCACCTGGGGCACCTGGTGGACCTGGGATCCGCGCCTGACCTCGGAATTGGTACTGCTGTTTCTCTACCTCGGGGTGATCGGGCTTTACAGCGCCATTGACGACCGCCGTGCCGCTGGCCGTGCCGCCGCCTTTCTCGCCATCATCGGCGTGGTCAATGTGCCGATCGTGCATTTTGCGGTGACGTGGTGGAACACCCTGCATCAGGGCGAAACCATCCGCCTGATCGGCCCCTCGAAAATGGACGGCAGCATGGTCTGGCCCCTGTTGGTCATGACCCTGGCCACCAAGCTCTGGTACATCGGCTCGGTACTGGTCCGCGCACGCGTACTGAATCTGCAGCAGGAATGCCGCAAACAATGGGTCATAGATCGTTACGGAGAATCGGCATGAGTCACTGGTTTTTCATCACCCTGGCCTACAGCGTATTCATCGTGCTGCTGCTTTGGGATTTTCTGGCACCGCAGCGGTCGCTTAAAGGCACCGTGCGGGCCATCCGCCTCCAACAACGTAAAAGCAGGTCCGCATGAATCCCGTCCGAAAACGCCGTCTCATACTGGTCGGTCTGGTGCTTCTCGCCGCCGCCGCTGCCGCGGCATTCATCGCCATGGCGCTGCAGGAAAACATCAACTACCTGCATACGCCCTCGGAAGTCCGCACCGGCAAAGCTCCGGAGTCGGCACGCTTCCGGCTCGGCGGCGTGGTGTGCAACGGCAGCGTACAACGCACCGAGGGCACGCTCGATGTGCGGTTCAACGTTACCGATGGCAAACGCTACGTTCCCGTGCAGTTCAACGGCATCCTGCCGGACATGTTCAAGGAGGGCACCAGCGTGATTGCCACCGGAAAAATGAAAGGGTCTGAATTCGTTGCCGGCGAAGTGTTGGCCAAACATGATGAAACCTACATGCCGGCGGAAGTCGCGAAAAGCATGAGCCCCGAAATGCAGGCCAAGATGAGTCAAGGTCCGGCGATGCACACCCTGGATTGCGGAGCGCCCTGATGCTACCCGAACTTGGCCAGATGGCCCTTCTCATCGCATTCGTGCTGTCCCTGCTGCTCGGGACATTACCCCTGTGGGGCGCACAGCGCGGCAATGTGGCACTGCAGTTGACCGCACGTCCGCTGTCATTCGCCCTGCTGGCTGCGGTGACCGTCAGTTACATCCTGCTGACCATGGCGTTCGTGCAGCATGATTTTTCCGTCGCCTATGTCGCCAAAAATTCCAACACCCTGCTGCCGGTGATGTACCAGGTCTCGGCAGTCTGGGGCGCCCACGAGGGCTCCCTGCTGCTCTGGGTTCTGACCCTTTGTGTCTGGATTGCCGCCGTTGCCGTTTTTTCCAAAAATCTGCCGGATGTGGTCCACGCGCGGGTGTTGGCAATCATGGGGCTGGTGGCACTCGGCTTTCTGGCCTTTACCGTCATCACCTCCAATCCGTTCGAACGTATGCTTCCCGCTCCGCTGGAAGGCCACGACCTCAATCCACTGTTGCAGGATCCGGGGCTGATTTTCCATCCACCACTGCTGTACATCGGCTATGTCGGCTTCTCGGTGGCCTTCGCCTTTGCCATCGCCGCGCTGATTGACGGCCATATCGATACCCGCTGGATCCGCTGGGCGCGCCCGTGGACTAACGTCGCTTGGGCCTTCCTCACTCTGGGCATTGCCCTGGGCAGCTTCTGGGCCTATTACGAACTGGGCTGGGGTGGTTGGTGGTTCTGGGATCCGGTCGAGAACGCGAGCTTCATGCCTTGGTTGGTTGGTGCGGCTTTGCTGCATTCGCAGGCCACTACGGAAAAGCGCGGCAGTTTTTCCAGCTGGACCTTGCTGCTGGCCATTGCCGCCTTTTCGTTGTCGCTGCTTGGTACTTTTCTGGTGCGCTCGGGCGTACTGACCTCGGTGCATGCCTTCGCCTCCGATCCCGAGCGTGGCATGTTCATTCTTGCTTTCCTGTGCTGTGTGGTCGGCGGCTCACTGGTACTGTTCGCCCTGCGTGCGCCGAAAGAAGCCGGAAAACCGTTCCAGTGGCAATCGCGTGAAAGTCTGCTGCTGCTCAACAACCTGCTGTTGACCGCGGCCGCGGCCATGGTACTGCTCGGAACTCTCTACCCCATGCTGGCGGATGCGCTTGGTCTCGGCAAGGTGTCGGTCGGTCCGCCGTATTTCGGCAAGCTTTTTTTGATCCTGATGGCACCGTTGGTCCTGCTTATTCCATTCGGACCACTGAGCCGCTGGCAACGGGAGAATCTCTCGGATGTCGCCCGCTGGTTGGCACCCTGGTTAGCGCTTGCAGCGCTGATTGCTGTCATCGCCTATTTCCGGACGCCTCAGCATCCGTTGAAATCGGCCATGGCCTGGTTTTCCGGAATATGGCTTGCGCTCGGCACGGCACGATTTGTCTGGCACCGTTTTGCTCAGTCACAGGGCCGGTTCACCGCGGAGATAATCGGCATGGTGACGGCACATGCCGGCGTCGCCGTATTCTGTTTCGGCGCGCTGATGACCGAGGGTCTGAGCGTGGAAAAAGATGTGGCGGCAAAACCCGGCCAAAGCTTTGAGGTCGGCGACTACCGATTCACTTTCCTCGGTGTGACCGAAGTCGCCGGTGCGAACTTCATCGCGCAACGAGGCGATATCCAGATCGGCATCGGAGAACGTCATCTCGGCATCCTGCATCCGGAAAAGCGCCAGTATGCCTCGGGCGGTAGCAGCATGACCGAAGCGGATATGCACGGCGGCCTCACCCGTGATCTTTACGTCGCCCTGGGCGAACCGACCGACAATGCCGGCGGCTGGGCGCTACGGCTGCACGTAAAACCGTTCGTACGCTGGATCTGGTTCGGCGCCATCCTGATGGCGCTCGGCTCGCTCATCGTTATTTTCGACAAGCGCTTCAAACGCAAAGGCCACGAGGCATGAGCCGCCTGCTGCCGCTGCTGGCCTTTATCGCGTTGGCGCTGTTGCTTTTCGTGGGCGTACGCATGAATTCCGGAAAAGACAACTCCGCCATTCCTTCGCCGCTGCTCGGGAAAGCGGCGCCTGAACTGCTGTTGCCGGAGTTGGTGCTACCGGAATCCCACCTCGGGATCGCAGACCTGAAAGGCAAAGCCTATGTTCTCAATGTCTGGGGTAGTTGGTGCGTCAGTTGCCGCGTCGAGCATCCGGTCATCACCGAGCTGGCGCAATCCGGCATCATGGTCGTGGGTTACAACTACAAAGACAGTCCGGAAGATGCAGCGCGCTGGCTGGCCCGGTACGGTAATCCGTTTGCCTTGGTGGTGCAGGACCGTGATGGCCAAGCGGCTTTGGACTGGGGCATTTACGGCGCGCCGGAAACCTTTGTCATCGATGCCGCCGGTGTTGTACGTTTTAAACACATCGGTCCGCTGACGCCTGAAATCGTTCAAGAAAAAATTCTGCCGGTACTGCAGGAGGCTCCATGAAGAATATCTTCGCAGCGTTGTTGCTGCTCACCGGTATTCTATGCTCCGGTACCGCCGCCGCACTCGATCCGATCGACTACCATAGCCCGGTAGAAGAACAGCGCTTCAAGGCCCTGGCGGCCGAACTGCGCTGCGTGATGTGCCAGAACCAGAGCATCGCCGATTCCAACGCACCGATCGCACACGACCTACGCATGGAAGTGCTACGTCTAATGCGCGAAGGCCGCAGTGATGACGAAATCAAGCAGTATCTGGTCGAGCGTTATACCGATTTCGTGCTTTATGAACCGCCGATGCGCGGCGGCAATTGGCTGCTGTGGATGGGTCCATTCGTTCTTCTACTGATTGGCGGGATTGCGGTTACCGCGGTCATCCGGACTAAAAACAAACAACCGGATGCTGCCGGAAACGGCGCTGCCGGCGAGGACTGGTAAATGACCCTGTTCATTCTGATGAGCCTGTTGCTGGTTGTTGTTCTGCTGGCGCTGGCCTTGAAACCGCTTTGGACCCGTCAGCGCCGACTGGCGGGCATTCTGTTGCTCGGTAGCGCCTTGTCGATCGGCGGTCTGTATTGGCTGATCGGCCGACCTGAAGCCATCGGCTACAAGGCTCCGCAGGCCGCCGAGCAGACCATCGAACAGGCTCTGGCCGAGCTTGAAACCATCGTCCGCGAACAACCCACGAATCTCGAAGCGCGCGTTCTGTTGGCGCGCAGCTATCTACAGACCGGAAAGCCCGAAGCCGCACAACCGTACTTCGCCGAAGCCCTGAAACTGGCGCCGGACAATACCGGTCTGATGGTCGATTATGCGGAATCCATTTTCCGTGCCGGTAAACCGGATGTGCCGGATCCGCGCGCACGGGAATGGCTCGACAAGGCACTGGCCGCCGAACCGGACAACCAGCGCGCACTTTTCTACAGCGGCATCCTGCTGCTGCAGGCCGGCAAACCGAAGGATGCCGCCGCCGTCTGGGAAGACCTGTTGCCTCGGCTTGATGAGGCAACCGCGCAGGCCTTGCTGCCGCAGATTAACCGCGCCCGCATGGACGCCGGACTTCCGGCGATGGCCATGCCGGCGGCGCGTGCGGTCAGCATCAGCGTCGAAATCGACCCGGCACTGAAAAGCGCAGCGCCTCCGGGCGGTGTTCTGTTCGTATTTGCAAAACGCCTCGACGGTGCCGGCCCGCCACTAGCGGCAAAACGCATTCCACTGACTGCGTTCCCGGTCCAGCTGCAATTGTCCGATGCCGATTCGGTGATGCCGACAGACCGCTTATTCAGCCAATCCGGATTCGTTCTGCAGGCACGTGTTTCCGTCAGCGGCACTGCCGAAGCCGGCACCGGGGACTGGCAGAGTGCGCCTGTAACGATGCAATCAGATAAACTGGCACCGGTCACCTTGGTCCTGCGCCAGAATCCATGAGCGAATTCATTTCAACCGGCACCCGCTTTGCACCCCTGCCCTCGCCTTTCGTGTTCAAGCGCGGCGGCAGCCTCAGCGGCGGGCGAATGGCGTTCGAAACCTGGGGGCAGTTGAACGCAGCAAAAGACAATGCCGTGCTGATTCTTACCGGGCTGTCACCCAGTGCCCATGCCGCCAGCTCCTCTGAAAATCCCGAGAAAGGCTGGTGGGAAGCCATGGTCGGACCAGGCAAAGCCATCGATACGGACATGTGGCATGTCATCTGCGTGAATACGCTCGGCAGTTGCAAGGGCTCGAGCGGTCCGGCTTCAATGAATCCCGAGACCGGCGAAACCTACCGGCTTCAGTTTCCGGACTTGTCCGTGGAAGACTGCGCCCGTGGCGCGAAAGCGGTATTGAATCATCTCGGCATTGAATCACTGGCCTGTCTGGTCGGAAACTCGATGGGCGGCATGGTGGCGCTGTCGTTTCTGCAGCAGTATCCGCTTTACACCCGCAGTCATATCAATGTCTCCGGAAGCGCCCAGGCCCTGCCCTTCTCCATCGCCATCCGTTCGCTGCAGCGCGAAGCCATCCGCCTCGATCCGAATTGGAATCAAGGCCGTTATGACCGCTCCGCGTATCCGCGCAACGGCATGCGCATTGCCCGCAAACTCGGCGTGGTCACCTACCGCTCGGCCATGGAGTGGGACGGCCGCTTCGGGCGCGTACGGCTCAACAGCGAAGTCGCCTCGGAGCGTTTCGGCATGGAATTCGAAGTCGAAAGCTATCTGGAAGCGCACGCCGACCGCTTCGTCGACCAGTTCGATCCGAATTGCTATCTCTACCTGAGCCGTGCCATGGACTGGTTCGATGTCTGCCAGTCATGCGCCCGTGATGGCGACGACGTGGTCGGCGCACTGGCCACCTTTCCGCTGCAGAACGCACTTGTGCTCGGCGCGACCACCGACATCCTGTTTCCGCTGCACCAGCAGCAACAGATTGCCGACGGACTGGCACGGGGCGGGGCAAAAACCCGGTTCCTGGCCCTCGACTCCCATCAGGGGCATGATGCCTTTCTTGTCGATATTGATAAATTCGCCCCACCCATCCGACAATTCCTCGACGAACTCAGGAACACTCCATGAACGATCTCGCTTTTACCGGCAAAGAACATCTGCTCGATCTAATCCGCAAGGCATGCGCGGCTTCCGACTCACAAGCCACCATGGCCATTTTGCGTGACGGCCTGAGCGCTCTGATCACGTCCAAGAAAGTATTCCTGCCCGAATGCGTATATGAGCCGGTGGAGGGCCATTATGCCCGCCGTGAAATCTACAAATGCCCGGAAACCGGCGTCAGCGTGGTTGCCATGACCTGGGGTCCCGGTCAGGGCACGCCGATTCACGATCATTGCGGCCTTTGGGGCGTCGAAGGCGTCTGGCAGGGAGAAATCGAAATCGTTCAGTATGAATTACTGGAAGATCAGCCCGATCGCTGCCGCTTCGAGCGACTCACCCCGGTCACGGGCGGCGTCGGCTCCTCCGGCTGCATCATCCCGCCGCATGAATACCACACCATCCGCAATCCAAGTCCCGACAAGATCGCGATTTCACTGCACATTTACAAGGACAGCATGGGCGACTGCTCGATTTTCGAGCCGCTCGGCGACGGCTGGTACAGCAAAGGCCGCAAACTGCTGTGCCTGGACCCGGTTGACTGTGAATAAATCGCCCGATTGGGTATAATGTACGTCCACATGCCGGTGTGGCGGAATGGTAGACGCGGCGGACTCAAAATCCGCTTATGGTGACATAGTGTAGGTTCGAGTCCTATCACCGGTACCAGATCAAAAACCCCTCGGAAACGAGGGGTTTTTCATGCCCTCCCGATTGATTCAGGTCAATTTGACGGTGCTATCATTTATGCTACATTGGCCACTCACAAGCCAAGGAGATTCACCATGACCAAGTCCGTACTTGCCGCTGCCATCCTGCTTTCCCTAGTCGCATGCAGCGAAAAACCCGCTGAAACCGCATCGGCCACTGAAATCATGGCCACCGCAACTCCCGAAACTCCCACAGATCCCGAAACCGCTATGACTCCCGAAACGGAAAAATCGGGGTTTAAACAGGAGCTCGAACTTCAAGGTATTCGCTTCGTAGTTGAGGCTACCAACGAAGGGTCACTGAACAATCTGACTATCTCACCAAGCGGACTGAGCGAAGTCAATGATGTCATCAGCCGTGAAATCGAAGGTAGCGTAACCAAAGTAGAAATCGAAGACGTTAATGCCGATGGTTCTCCAGAGCTGTATGTATGGGTCACTTCCGCTGGAAGTGGCAGTTATGGCATCCCGATTGGATATTCGGCCAATAATAAAAAAAGTCTCAGTGAAATTTATTTTCCGCCAGTCAGCGAAGATCCGGTCAACAGCAAAGGCTATATGGGTCATGATGAATTCGTTGTCGGCGAAGGCATCATCGCTCAACGATTCCCAATCTATAATGAAGGCGATAATAACGCCAACCCAACCGGTAAGACGCGTCAGCTACAGTACAAACTCACTGCTGGCGAGGCAGGCTGGGTGATGAAAGTCGACCGCGTCGTTGAATTCTAAGACGAAGACGCAGAAAACCTGGACCCCGCTTCGGCGGGGTTTTTTATCCGTAAGGCCACCAGCCCGAGCCCGTGCGGGCATAACGATCGGCGGCCTGCTCGAAGCGGTTTTTATGACTGATGCCGCCATGCAGGAAATACAAGGGCAGGAACAGCACCCCGAACGCCATGGTCTGATACACATGCGCCCGCTCGTGACTGCCGATACGCACGCACTCATCACCCCCGAAGGCCGCGCAGTGGTAGGTCAGGGTCGGTTCGTCGAGCGACGACCCGGTATGCAGAATGACCTGCCCGAGCGTCAACGCGCCATGGCTGAAAAACCGGAAGCCGGAGAACACCAAAGCTGCATCGGAGAACGATACGCGCGCTCCAAGCAGCAGACTTCCTGCGCCGAACACCAGGCCGACCGCCGTCATCGGCAAGGCCCAGAGGCTGCCGAGGGCAAACAGGATCCGGTTTTTCCAGAGCGGGTTCATGCCGTCAGTGTACACAAATCTCTTACCCACGAAAAAGCGGGCCGAAGCCCGCTTTTTGCGTGAAGCCGAAACGCTTACTCGGCGGCGTCTTCGTCCAGAGCCTTCATCGACAGGCGGATGCGACCCTGCTTGTCGACTTCCAGTACTTTCACTTTCACGATATCGCCTTCCTTGAGTTTGTCGGACACTTTCTCGACGCGCTCGTTGGAAATCTGCGACACGTGCACCAGGCCGTCTTTGCCCGGAGCGATGGTGACGAACGCACCGAAATCCATGATCTTGGCGACCTTGCCTTCATAGATGCGGCCCGGCTCGACGTCGGAGGTGATCGACTCGATGCGGGCACGGGCGGCTTCGGCGGCGGCGTTGTTGACCGAGGCGATGGTGATGGTGCCATCATCCTGGATGTCGATCTGGGTGCCGGTTTCCTTGGTGATGGCCTGGATGACCGAACCGCCCTTGCCGATCACTTCGCGGATCTTGTCCGGATGGATCTTCAGGGTCAGCAGACGCGGCGCGAATTCCGACATTTCGGCACGTGGCGTCGACAGGGCTTTCGCCATTTCGCCGAGGATGTGCAGACGGCCCTGTTTGGCCTGGTCGAGCGCGATGCGCATGATTTCTTCAGTGATGCCTTCAATCTTGATGTCCATCTGCAGGGCGGAGATGCCCTGCTCGGAACCGGCCACTTTGAAATCCATGTCGCCGAGATGGTCTTCGTCACCGAGGATGTCGGACAGCACGACGAAATCGCCGCCTTCCTTGACCAGACCCATGGCGATGCCGGCCACCGGGGCTTTCAGCGGAATACCGGCATCCATCATGGCCAGCGAGGAACCACAGACCGAGGCCATCGAGGAGGAACCGTTGGATTCGGTGATTTCCGAAACGCAGCGGATGGTGTACGGGAACTCTTCCATGTTCGGCATCACGGCCATCACGCCGCGCTTGGCCAGACGGCCGTGGCCGATTTCACGGCGCTTCGGCGCTCCGAAGCGGCCGCACTCACCCACCGAATACGGAGGGAAGTTGTAATGGAACATGAAGTTTTCTTTGTATTCACCCGACACGGCATCAATGATCTGGCCATCGCGCGCGGTACCGAGGGTGGCAACGACCAGCGCCTGGGTTTCACCGCGGGTGAACAGGGCCGAACCGTGGGTACGCGGCAACACCGAGGTACGCACACTGATCGGACGCACGGTGGTGAGATTGCGGCCGTCGATGCGCACCTTGGTCTTCAGAACGGAAGCGCGCATGGTTTCGTATTCGAGCTCGCCGAATTCCTTCGACATTTCGGCACCCACCCAGCCATTGGCTTCGGCATCGGCTTTCAGGCCTTCCATCACCTCGGCTTTGATCTTGGCGATGGCATCACGGCGTTCCAGCTTTTCACGGATGGCGAAAGCGGCTTCCAGACGGCCGCCGACGGCGGTTTTGAGCGCGGCAATCATGGCCTCGTTCTTGGCTGGAGCCTGCCAGGTCCACTTGCTGACGCCGACTTCGGCAACCAGTTCGTTGATGGCATTGATGACGGTCTGCATCTGCTGATGACCGAACATGACGGCACCCAGCATCTGCTGTTCGGACAGCAACGCGGCTTCCGATTCCACCATCAGCACGGCACCGGCGGTACCTGCGACGACCAACTCGAGCTGCGAGGTCGCCAGTTCGGCGGCGGTCGGGTTCAGGATGTACTGGCCGTTGGCGAAACCGACCTTGGCAGCGCCGATCGGACCGTTGAACGGCGCGCCGGACAGGGCCAGGGCGGCGGAGGCGCCGATCAGGGCCGGGATGTCGCCGTCGACTTCCGGATTCATCGACACCACGGTGGCGATGATCTGCACTTCGTTGCGGAAACCTTCCGGGAACAGCGGACGGATCGGACGGTCGATCAGGCGGGAAATCAGGGTTTCCTTCTCGGTGGCACGGCCTTCACGCTTGAAGAAGCCGCCCGGAATACGGCCGCCGGCATAGAATTTTTCCTGGTAGTCGACGGTCAGCGGGAAGAAATCCATGCCCTCGCGCTGCGACTTGGCGGCCACGGCGGTGACCAGGACCACGGTGCCTTCGACGCTGACGATGACCGAACCACTGGCCTGACGCGCGATTTCACCGGTTTCGATGCTGACTTGATGCTTTCCGTATTGGAAGGTTTTCACGATTTTTGCCACTGTATTATCCTCTTTGATTTCCGCGAGGCGGGCCACATGCCCGCCTTTGATGTACTGCAAAAAACAACACGGCGCCGAAGCGCCGCGTTGGGTGGTTAGCGACGTAAGCCGAGGCGCTGGATCAGGGCCTGGTAACGTTCGCCGTCTTTCTTTTTCAGATAGGCCAGCAGGCTGCGGCGCTGGTTCACCATTTTCAGGAGACCGCGGCGCGAGTGGTGGTCTTTCTTGTGGGTCTTGAAGTGTTCGGAAAGGTCTTCGATGCGGGCGGTCAACAGGGCGACCTGGACTTCCGGGGAGCCGGTATCGTTGGCGGCGCGTTTGTGCTCGCCGATGACTTTGCTGGTATCAATGGACATATCTATTCTCTATGAAGATGCGAATTCGGCAGAAGCGCGGGCTGCGCAACCGCCATAACCGCCGGTTAAAGGAGCTTCGGCCGGAGGGCCCGAAGCCCGCATATTATACTCGATTCAATCAGTTAGTGGGATTAAATCGCGTCAATTGATGGCCGCCCAGCGAAACAGACGCTGAACCGTGAGATGCCCATCGGCGCTGATGCCGGCCAGACCGAGCGGCAAGCCAGCGACATTGCACAGCTGTACACGCTCACTGGCCGCAAACGGCTCCGGAATCCGGATTTTCTGGCCCATGCCGACGCGCCGGGCCTGATCGTCATCCAATACCAGACGGGGCACCGCGACCAAGGCCTCGGCTACAGGGTGCAGAACGGCATCCAGCTCCGGCAGCCCCTGCTCCGCAAGCGCCTGAAGCCCATCCAGGGTCCGTAGAGGGAGCGCCTGGAACGGCTCGACCCAGAGCCGGTGCAGGGCCGTGACATGGGCACCACAGCCCAGTGCTTCGCCCAAATCGCGAATCAGACTGCGGATATAGGTTCCCGAACCGCAGGTCACCCGCAGGCTGAACTGAGCCGGTTCCAGCGTCAACAGCTCGATGTCATGGATGCGGACCGGACGCGCGGGCAGATCGATCTCATCGCCACGCCGCGCCTTCAGATACATCGGCTCGCCGCCCTGCTTGAGTGCGGAATACACCGGAGGAACCTGCATAATATCGCCGGTGAACTGCGGCAACAGGGCTTCCACCTGCTCACGGGCATAGCTACCTATCGATCGCTGACGCAGGACCGGTCCGTCGGCATCGTCGGTATCGGTGGTCGTACCCAAGGCAGCGATGACTTCATAGGCTTTGTCGTTACCGAGAAGCAGCCCGGCAACCTTGGTGGCCTCGCCCAGACAGATCGGCAACACCCCGGTGGCCAGCGGATCCAGTGCACCGGTATGGCCGGCTTTCTCGGCACGGAACAGATTGCGGACCTTCTGCAGGGCCTGATTGGACGTCATGCCCTGGGGTTTATCGAGCAGAAGCAGGCCATCAACCGGGCGTCGGACAAAAGTGAATTGTGTTTTTTTCATGCCGGAAAAAACCGCCCGGAGGCGGTCAGAGCGATTCGGATTTAGGACTATCGCGCAGCAGCTGCTCGATGCGCTCGCCCTTATCGACCGAATCGTCGTAATGGAAATGCAGCTCGGGCACATGCCGCATCTTGACCGCATGGGCAAGCTGGAAGCGCATTTCAGGCGCCAGTTCGTTCAAGGCCTTGACCGCGGTCTTGGACGACTCCGCCAGCAATGCGGTCACGAACACCTTGGCATGCGCCATGTCGCGGGTGAGCTCGACATCGGATACGCTCAGCGACGGCAGGCCGTGCTCGCGAACGGTGGCATGCACGATCTGACCCAGCTCGCGGCGGAGCTGGGCGGAGACACGGTCGGTCCGGTGGAAGCTCTTCTTCGCCATCAGAGGCTGCGCGCCACTTCGATGCGTTCGAAGCATTCGATCTGGTCGCCCGGCTTGACATCGTCGTAGGCCTTCACCGCGATGCCGCATTCGGTACCGCTGCGGACTTCCTCGACGATGTCCTTGAAGCGGCGCAGGCTTTCCAGCTCGCCTTCGAACACCACAACACTGTTGCGCAGCACGCGGATCGGCTTGTTGCGCTTGACCGTACCCTCGATGACCAGCGAACCGGCCACGGCACCGAACTTGGAGCTGCGGAACACGTCGCGGACTTCGGCGATACCGATGATTTCCTCGCGGATCTCGACGCCGAGCAGACCGGACGCGACCTGTTTGACCTGATCGATGACGTCATAGATGATCGAGAAGTAACGCAGGTCGATGCCGTTGCTTTCGATGATGCGGCGCGCCGAGGCATCGGCACGCACATTGAAGCCGATGACCACGGCCTTGGATGCCGCCGCCAGTGTGGCGTCAGACTCGGTGATGCCGCCGACGCCGGAGGAAATCACGTTGATGCGGATGGACTCGTTGGACAGTCCGGTCAGGGAATCGCGCAATGCTTCGACGGAACCCTGCACATCGGCTTTGACCAGGATATTGAGTACCTGCTGGCCCTGGCCGGCGCCCATCTGGGCCATGACGTCTTCCATGCGCGAGCCCGGCTGTTTGACCAGGCGCGATTCACGGCGTTTGATTTCGCGTTGCTGGGCCACTTCCTTGGCCAGACGCTCGTCGGCCACGACCACGAAGTCGTCACCGGCATCCGGCACGCCGGAAAGTCCGAGCACCTGCACCGGAATCGACGGACCGGCGGTTTCAGTCTGCTTTCCGTTTTCATCGAACAGCGCGCGCACGCGTCCATACTGCAGGCCGCTGACCAGATAATCGCCTTTCTTGAGCGTGCCTTCCTGTACAAGAACAGTGGCAACCGGACCACGGCCCTTGTCGAGCGAGGATTCGATAACCACGCCTGTGGCGCGGGCATCGACCGTAGCTTTCAATTCCAGCAACTCGGCCTGGACCAGAATCGATTCCAGCAGGTTGTCGACGCCTTCGCCGGTCTTGGCCGATACCGGCACGAACTGGACATCGCCGCCCCACTCTTCCGGCACCACTTCCAATTTGACCAGACCCTGTTTGACGTTGTCGGGATTGGCTTCGGACTTGTCCATCTTGTTCATGGCCACAATCAGCGGTACCTTCGCGGAGCGGGCGTGTTCGACCGCTTCGATGGTCTGCGGCATGACGCCGTCGTCGACCGCAACCACCAACACCACGATATCGGTCAGCTTGGCTCCGCGGGCACGCATGGCGGTGAATGCCGCGTGGCCGGGGGTGTCCAGGAAGCTGACCACGCCGCGCGGGGTCTCGACATGGTAGGCACCGATGTGCTGGGTGATGCCTCCGGCCTCACCGGTGGCGACTTTGGTGCGGCGGATGTAGTCGAGCAGCGAGGTCTTGCCGTGATCGACGTGGCCCATGATGGTGACCACCGGCGGACGCGCGCTTTTTTCACCTTGGACTTCGTCCAGATGCGCGACCAACGCCAGTTCGGCATCGTTGTCACTGGCCTGGACGGCCTTATGGCCAAGCTCCTCGACCACCAGCACCGCGGTATCGTGATCGATGACCTGGTTGATGGTGACCATCATGCCCATTTTGAACAGGGCACGCACCACATCCGAACCCTTCATCGCCAGTTTATTGGCCAGTTCGGAAACGACAATCGATTCGCCGACGGCGACTTCGCGGGTGATTGGAGCGGTTGGGCGCGAAAAACCATGCTGGCCGGTCGCGGTACGCGAGGCTTCCATGACTTTCTGCTTCGGCTTTTTCTTGCCGGCGCTGACACGGCGTTCGCGTTCGGCGGCGGTCAGGTGCAGCTGGCCGCTGATGTTCTGCAGCGCCGAATCGTCGTCGATGTCATTGTCGACCATGACATGCGAGCCACGCACTTTATGCTTAGCGGTTTTGCTCGGCAATTTGTCTTTTGCGGCCTTTGCAGGCTCGTGACGCAGGGCCTCGGTTTTGTGCGGCTTGTGGCCATGCTTTTCATCCCGCTCGCGGCGGGATTCATGACCGGTCGCATCGGAATCGACGACGCCCGCTTTCTTGCCGGCGAGTTCGGCCGCGGCAAAACGGGCTTTTTCCTCGGCTTCAATGGCAACACGTTCTTTTTCAGCGCGGTCCGCTTCGATCTGTTCGCGGCGGGCACGGTCGAATTCGCCCAGGCGCACCTGTTCTTCGGCATTGCGTGATTTCGATTGCTCGAGCTTGCGCAGCAGCTCCTCGCGTTCGTCGGAAACCGGTGCCGCAACTTCATCGCGTTTGACGTAGGTGCGTTTCTGGCGGACTTCGACCGCAACCGTGGTCCTGGATTTGCCCGAACTGGCAACCGTCAATTCTTCGGTCTTGCGCCGGGCAATGGTGATTTTCTTCGGCGCGGCGGCGGCTTCCGCCGGCTTCTCGGTCCTGCCATGCGAGCGGCGCAGGAAGCCGAGCAGCTTTATCTTCTCGGTGCTGCTGACGATCTGGTCCGGACCGGAAAATTCCATGCCGGCATCGGCAAGCTGCTTGAGCAGCTTGTCGACCGGCAGTCCGACTATTTTTGCCAACGATCCTACGGTTACTTCTGACATGGAGGTGTCGATCCTTGAATTTTGTGATGCTGATTACATGACGTTATTTTCGCGGTGTTCAGTTTGATTGCTCGAGACGGGCGATTTCTGCGGCACGGGCGGCCAGGATGAACGCCGAAGCGCGCTCCATACCCATGTCTTCGATATCGGAAATCTCGTCGGCGGCAAGTTCAGCTAGATCATCCGGCGTGGATACGCCGCGCTCGGCCAATGCATAGGCGATGCTTTCACTCATGCCGTCCATGGCCAGCAGATCATCCGTCGGCTTGTGACCTTCGATCTCTTCTTCCGCGGCCAACGCCTCGTTGAGCAGCGCGTCACGTGCACGGGCGCGCAGTTCTTCGACGATGTCCTCATCGAAACCTTCAACGGCGAGAAGTTCGGCGGCCGGAACGTAGGCGATTTCTTCAACGGTATTGAAACCCTCGGAAACCAGAATGCCGGCGATTTCATCGTCGACTTCCAGTTTTTCCACGAACACGGCACGCGCGGCGGCCTGTTCAGCCTCGCTCTTCGCTGACACCTGGTCCTGTGTCATCACGTTCAGTTGCCAGCCGGTCAGTCGGCTGGCCAGACGCACGTTCTGGCCGCCCTTGCCGATGGCCTGTGCCAGTTTGTCTTCGGCCACGGCGATGTCCATCGAATGCTTGTCTTCATCGACAATGATCGACTGCACTTCGGCCGGCGCCATGGCATTGATGACGAACTGCGCCGGATTGTCGGACCACAGCACGATATCGACGCGTTCACCGTTGAGCTCGTTGGACACGGCCTGCACGCGTGAGCCGCGCATGCCGATGCAGGCGCCGATCGGATCGGTGCGGTGGTCATGGGCGAGCACGGCAATCTTGGCACGGTCGCCCGGATCGCGGGCGGCGCCTTTGATTTCGACCAGACCCTGACCGACTTCGGGCACCTCCAGCCTGAACAGCTCGATCATGAATTCCGGCGCGATGCGCGAAATGATCAGCTGCGGACCACGGGTTTCAGCGCGGGTTTCCGCCAGATAGCCGCGCACGCGGTCGCCCGGACGCAGGACGTCGCGTGGAATCGCCTTGTCTTTCGGAATGATGGCTTCGGCATTGCCGCCGAGATCGACATAGACATTGCCGCGCTCCGCGCGTTTGACCACACCGCTGACCAGCTCACCGACGCGGTCGTTCCACTGCTCTAGGACCAGCGCGCGCTCTGCTTCACGGACCCGCTGTACGATGACCTGCTTGGCAGCCTGCGCGGCTATGCGTCCGAACTCGGGGTTTTCAACCGGTTGTTCGACGAAGTCGCCGACTTCGGCGCCTTCCATCTCGTCAACGGCGTCCATCAGGCGGATCATGCGGTCGGGCGACTCCATGACGACGTCATCGGCGACTACTTCCCAGCGGCGGAAGGTTTCATAGGTGCCGTCCTTGGGGTTGATGGCGACACGGATTGAAATATCCTCGTCGTGGTAGCGCTTTTTCGCAGCGGAGGCCAAAGCCGATTCCATCGCCTGGATGATGACCTGGCGGTCGACGCCCTTTTCGTTGGCGACCGCTTCCATGACCAATAAAAGTTCTTTACTCACAATCCAACTCCGTATCCTTCGGCTGTGCCGAAAATTAGTCGAAAATCACGATTTCTTAGGCGCCGGTTTTCTGCGCCCACCTTTGGGTTCAGCCACCAGACCCAGCGCCACGAGATCCGGCACCAATCTGGCTTTATCCACATTACCGATGGCGACCGTGAATTCACGGCCATCCACATCCAACACTATCCCGGACTCGCCGACGGACAGCACTTTGCCTTGCAGCCGCCGCCGCCCGTCTTGCGGAAGACTGAGGCTGATCTTGACCTGCTCGCCGATCTGCCGCGCAAACTGCGCCAGCGTGAACAGCGGCCGGTCAATGCCCGGCGAGGACACTTCCAGCGTGTACTGCGAAGCAATCGGATCGTTGACATCGAGGTTGGCCGAGACTTCCCGACTGACTGCCTCGCAATCTTCGATACTGACCAATCGCTCCGGTGCATCGATATAAAGACGCAATAAGGCATTGCCAGCCGCAGGCGAAAACTCCACACCCAACAGCTCGAGCCCCAAACCGCGAACGGTCGGATCCAATAATTCCTTCAATTCCAAGGCTTTACCGGTCATTGCCATGATGCCATCTCCCTGCGCCGTGCGATGTCGCTAATAAAAAAGGGCCTGACGGCCCTTTTCCGGTACTTCCTAGTTCCGGCGTCCGAAGCCATGAAGCACTCCGAACTAGCCCCGCGGATGGCCTCCGCCGTCTGCGTCAAACTGGTAGCGGGGGCAGGATTTGAACCTACGACCTTCGGGTTATGAGCCCGACGAGCTGCCAGACTGCTCCACCCCGCATCAGTGAACCGGCATTATAGCGGAATTGTCCCCTCGGACACAAGCCCCGTGTCAAGCGACGGGGAAAGCCTTGAGGCACCAGGACAGGATGGCATTGGAGAACACCCCGAGAACCAGAAGCGCCGAGGCATTCAGCACGAAGGCCGCCCTCAGATGGCGGTCGGGATTGATCTGACTGATGTCACTCTCCGGCTTCTCGAAGAACATGACGCGGATCAGCTTCAGGTAATAGAAGGCACCGATCACGGCACAGATCACAGCCAGTAGCGCGAGCCATTGATAACCGGCATTCAGCGCAGCGACGATGACCTGCAGTTTGGCAAAGAATCCGAGGAACGGCGGTACGCCGGCCAGGGAAGCGACAACGAACAGGATCAGGAAGGCGTAGCCCGGATGCCGGACCCACAGACCACGGAAGCCGTCGATATCATCGGCATCGTAACCGGCGTGACTGAGCAGAATCAGTGAACCGAAGGCCGCAACGGCGGTGATGGCGTAGCTGATCGCATAGAACATCGCGGCGGCGTAACCGCTGGCATCAGCGCTGAGCAAACCGAGAAACAGGAACCCGACATGCGAAATGGTGGAATAGGCCAACAGGCGCTTGAAGCTAGACTGTACCAGCGCCATCAGATTACCGAGCACCAGTGACAGCGCCGACAGAATGGCGATCAGCGGCACCCAATCGGCCACGCTGTTGCCGGCAGCCGACTCCAGCAGACGGTAGGCCATGGCGAAGGCAGCCATTTTCGGTGCCGAAGCGATGTAGGCGGTAACTGCGGTCGGCGCACCCTGATAGACATCGGGCAGCCACATATGGAACGGCGCAGCACCGAATTTGAAGGCAACACCCGCTACAACGAAAACGACACCGAGCTTGAACAGCATCGGGGACGGTGTGGTGCCGGACGCCGCATAAATGGCATCGAACTGCAGGCTGCCGGTTGCGCCGTAAACCATCGACATGCCGTACAGCAGCAGACCCGAGGCGATGGCGCCGAGCACGAAATACTTGATAGCTGCTTCCGAGACGATCGGATTGTCACGGTCGAGCGCGACCAGACCGTACGAACTGAGCGCCAGCAATTCCAGACCCAGATAAAGCACGGTCAGGTTGCCGGCCGAAATCATCAGCATCATGCCGAGCACGCCGAACAGCGCCAGCGCGTAGAATTCCGACTTGAACAGCCCCCGCTCGACCAGATAGGGCTTGGCATAGATGAACGCAACCGCTGTGACGGCGTAGATGCCGATTTTCAGCACATCGCCGGCGATATCATGGATGAACATTCCCCCGAAGGCGGTCGTTGTGACCGACACCATGTCGCGTACGGTCAGCAGGATCGCCGCGACCAGAACCGCAACCGCCAGGAAATGGATCAAAGGCCGGCGCTTGGCATCGATGAACAGATCCAGCATCAGCAGCGCAAAGGCCGAGCAGCAGATGAAAATTTCCGGCAGGATGGCATTCAGGTCCGCCGCGGAGATCATGGGAATGGTCATTGGCGGTTCCTCAAAGCTTGGTTTGCACGATGTG
>JAJTGG010000032.1 GCA_021299355.1 Lysobacteraceae bacterium | reverse complement strand
AGGCTACCGTCCGCAGTTCTACTTCCGCACCACCGACGTGACCGGCGCCTGCCAGTTGCCGGAAGGCGTGGAAATGGTGATGCCGGGCGACAACGTGAAGATGGTGGTGAGCCTAATCGCCCCGATTGCCATGACCGAAGGCCTGCGTTTCGCGATCCGCGAAGGCGGCCGTACCGTCGGCGCCGGCGTGGTGGCCAAAGTCATCAAGTAAGTCATTTGCCGGCACGTTTGCGCGTGCCGGCACAACCCATAATGGCGGACCGGAAACGGTCCGCCATCGCCCGTTAAATAAGCATGTACGCCAGTAGCTCAATTGGCAGAGCAGCGGTCTCCAAAACCGCAGGTTGGGGGTTCGAGTCCCTCCTGGCGTGCCACTTCGGGTGTTAGATCAAGAGTACGAATGAATATAAAAGTCGAAAATCAGGGTGGTACCAGCGTCTTGGACTACGGCAAGTATGCCTTGGCCTTGTTGATTGCCGCAGCCGGTGTAGCGGTGTTCTACTTGATGCCGCAGTGGTCGGGCGTCATCCGTGGCCTGCTGGTCGCCGTCGGTTTCGGATTGGCGCTGGTCGTTTTCGGGTTGACCGTCAAGGGTCGCGAAGCCCGTGAGTTTTTCTCGGATTCGCTGTTCGAGCTGCGCAAAGTGGTCTGGCCGACCCGTGAGGAATCCTACCGGATTACCGGCATGGTGCTGATTGTTGTTTTTCTTATCAGTCTGATCCTGTCCGGTTTCGACTTCGTGATTTCGTGGTTGATCAAATTGCTGTTGGGCAGTTAAGGAGTTCTCTGTGAGCAAGCGTTGGTATGTTGTACACGCCTATTCGGGCTTCGAACATCAGGTCCAGCGGAGCCTGCTGTCCCGTATCGAGCGCGCTGGCATGCAGGACAAGTTCGGCCAGGTACTGGTTCCGACCGAAGAGGTCGTTGAGATGCGCGGCGGTCAGAAGCGCAAGTCCGACCGTAAATTCTTCCCTGGCTATGTGCTGGTGCAGATCGAGACCAGCACCGAGGGTACCGTGCCGCTGATCGACAACGAGAGTTGGCATCTGATCAAGGAAACTCCGAAGGTGCTGGGTTTCATCGGCGGCACGCGCGAGCGTCCGCTGCCGATCAAGGACACCGAAGCCGATGTCATCCTGCAACGCGTGCAGGACGGCGTCGACAAGCCACGCCCGAAAGTGCTGTTCGAACCGGGCCAGCTGGTCCGTGTGGTCGATGGTCCTTTCAACGATTTCAACGGTACCGTCGAGGAAATCAATTACGAAAAAAGCCGTCTGCGCGTGGCGGTGATGATTTTCGGCCGTTCCACTCCCGTCGAACTCGAGTTCGGCCAGGTGGAAAAGGCCTAAAGGCCGGAACGCCTCAGGGCGTTCCGTTTTCAAGCGTAAGGAGGAGTCCCGCAGCCCGAGGCGTGCAGACGTTTGAACTCCAGGAGTAAACAACATGGCAAAGAAAGTAGTCGGTTACATCAAACTGCAGGTGAAAGCCGGGCAGGCAAACCCGAGTCCGCCGGTGGGTCCCGCATTGGGCCAGCGCGGTCTCAACATCATGGAATTCTGCAAAGCGTTCAACGCCGCGACCTCCAAACTGGAGCCGGGCCTACCGACGCCGGTGATTATCACCGCCTATTCCGACCGTACCTTCACCTTCGTCACCAAGAGCACCCCGGCCACCGTGCTGCTCAAGAAGGCCGTCGGCATCACCTCGGGCTCCAAGCGTCCGAACACCGAAAAGGTGGGCAAGGTGACCCGCAAACAACTGGAAGACATCGTGAAAGCGAAAGAACCCGATTTGACCGCTGCTTCGCTTGATGCCGCCGTGCGTACCATCGCCGGCAGCGCACGCAGCATGGGTCTCGTGGTGGAGGGCTAAGACATGGCAAAGCTGACCAAACGTTTCAAAGCACTGCAGGCGACCGTCGTTGCCGGCAAATCCTATCCGCTCGAAGAAGCCCTGAAGCTTCTGCAGGCCAACGCCAACGCCAAGTTCGTCGAGTCGATAGACGTCGCCGTGCGTCTCGGCGTCGACGCCAAGAAATCCGACCAGCAGGTCCGCGGTGCGACCGTGCTTCCGGCCGGTACCGGCAAATCGGTGCGTGTTGCCGTATTCTGTCCGGCCGGCGCCAAAGCCGATGAAGCCCTCGCCGCAGGCGCGGAAGTCGTCGGCATGGACGATCTGGCCGACAAAATGCTGGCCGGCGACCTGAACTACGACGTCGTCATCGCGACCCCGGATGCCATGCGCGTCGTCGGTAAGCTTGGCCAGGTTCTCGGTCCGCGCGGTCTGATGCCGAACCCGAAAGTCGGCACTGTTTCGCCGAACCCGGCTGAAGCCGTCCGCAACGCCAAGGCCGGCCAGGTCCGTTACCGTACCGACAAGGCCGGTATCATCCACTGCACCATCGGCAAGGCCAACTTCGCCGTCGACGCACTGAGCAACAACCTCAATGCGCTGCTGCAGGACCTGATCAAAGCCAAGCCGTCTTCGGCCAAAGGCCAGTATCTGCAAAAGATTTCGCTGAGCTCCACCATGGGCGTCGGCGTCGTCATCGACCAGTCCACGCTGACCCTGAAGTAATCGTTTTAAGCGGACGGGAGTGTCGCCCCGTCCGTCATGAATTTGAAGGCAAGCCGCCTGAAAGGGCGGCAAGCCATCAAAGACCGTAGGTGCCTATGGCGCACATCGCAATCGGGCAGGGATGCTGGATTGGCAAGGATTCGATGCGATGTAAGCGGATGGGTTTAATCGGGGGAAACTCCGGCCTGCGTAGATGGTGCCGAACACTGGATTTATCTGGAACGGCCACCACTGGAATGCTTGCATTCCCGGCCCCGAAGGACTCGGAGCCGCCTTGGACCGCAATCGGCTGGAGCCGTGAGCGGAAATTCACAGGAAAGGAGTAAACATGGCACTCAATCTGTCACAGAAGCAAGTCGTCGTTGCAGAGTTAGCAGAAGTGGCTTCGAAAGCTCAATCCTTGGTCGCGGCCGAATACGCTGGCGTCACCGTGGGTCAGATGACCTCGATGCGCAAGCAGGCCCGTGAAAACGGCGTGTTCCTGAAAGTTGTCAAGAACACCCTGGCTACCCGTGCCGTGGAAGGCACCGATTTCGACGTCATCAAAGACGATCTGGTCGGTCCCCTGCTGTACGCGTTCTCGATGGAAGATCCCGGCGCTGCCGCTCGTCTCATCAAGGACTACGCCAAGACCAATGAAAAGCTGAAAGCCAAGCTCGTTTCGATCGGTGGTCAGAAGTACCCGGCGTCGCATGTCGACGTGCTGGCTTCCCTGCCGACCCGCGATCAGGCCCTGTCTATGCTGCTCAGCGTCATGGTCGAACCTGCCACCCGCGTGGCTCGTGCGCTCAGGGCAATTGGCGAAAAAGACTCGGTCGCAGCATAACGCTCGACAATACATCCAACTCACTCACTGAACATACGTTCACGATCAAATACAGAGGTTATCAACATGTCCCTGTCTAACGAACAGATCATCGAAGCAATCGCCGGCAAGACCCTGATGGAAGTCATGGAGCTGGTCAAGGCCATGGAAGAAAAATTCGGCGTTTCCGCTGCCGCCCCAGTCATGATGGCTGCCGGTCCGGCCGCTGCTGCCGCTCCGGCTGAAGAACAAACCGAATTCACGGTTGTCCTGAAAGCCGCCGGCGAAAAGAAAGTCGAAGTCATTAAAGCCGTCCGCGCCATCACTGGCCTGGGCCTGAAGGAAGCCAAAGACCTGGTCGAAGGCGCCCCGCAGACCGTCAAGGATGCCGTTTCGAAAGCCGACGCCGACAAGTTCAAGAAAGAACTTGAGGCCGCCGGCGCCACGGTTGAAGTCAAGTAATCGACGCTTGCCGTCGCTGACTTGCATCAGTAAAGGAAAGGCTGGGGGTGAAAACCCCCGGCCTCTCCCTGTTTTCGCATTCCGCTCGACCGGAATGTTCTGCTAAGCCGCCATCCGTGGCGATTTAGCAAAGTATTCCGTCGTAAACCCGCCAATCCGATTGGCACTGACAAAGGTGGTAGCTCACATGACGTATTCCCTGACTGAGAAAAAGCGCATCCGCAAAGATTTCGGCAAGAACCGCCCGGTCCTCGACGTGCCTTATCTGCTGGCTATCCAGATGGATTCCTATCGGGAATTCCTGCAGGATTCGTCGAAATCCGATGGTCATGACGACCGCGGTCTGCATGCCGCGCTGAAATCGGTTTTCCCGATCGTCAGTTTTTCCGGCAATGCCGCGCTCGAATACGTCAGCTACACCCTCGGTGAGCCGGCGTTTGACGAACGCGAATGCCGCTCGCGTGGGCAGACCTACGGTGCCCCATTGCGCGTCAAGGTCCGCCTGGTCATTTACGACCGCGAATCGTCCAACAAGGCCGTCAAATACGTCAAGGAACAGGAAGTGTTCATGGGCGACCTGCCGCTGATGACCGGCAACGCCACCTTCATCATCAACGGTACTGAACGCGTTATCGTGTCGCAACTGCACCGCAGCCCGGGCGTGTTCTTCGACCATGACCGCGGCAAGACCCACAGCTCCGGCAAACTGCTGCATTCGGCCCGCGTGATTCCGTACCGCGGTTCCTGGCTGGATTTCGAATTCGACGCCAAGGACTGCGTGTTCACCCGCATCGACCGCCGTCGCAAGCTGCCGGTCACCATTCTGCTGCGCGCGCTCGGTTACAACAACGAACAGATCCTGAATCACTTCTTCGAAATCAACACCTTCCATATTTCCAAAAAGGACGGCGTTGAACTGGAATTGGTCGCCGAACGTCTGCGCGGCGAAACCCTGAACTTCGATCTCGTGGTGAAAGGCGAGGTCGTGGTCGAAGCCGGCAAGCGCATCACCGCGCGCCATGTCAAGGATCTCGAGAAAAAGAACATCGCAACCCTGGAAGTGCCGGACGACTACCTGATCGGCCGCATCCTGTCGCATGACGTCATCGATGCCGCCACCGGCGAACTGATCGCCAGCGCCAACGACGAGCTCGACGAGCCCAAACTCAAC
The DNA here is from genome assembly GCA_021299355.1 of Lysobacteraceae bacterium. Lineage (GTDB taxonomy): Bacteria > Pseudomonadota > Gammaproteobacteria > Xanthomonadales > Xanthomonadaceae > Arenimonas. Next base: position 10,772 of record JAJTGG010000032.1, on the reverse strand, counting down.
AAGCTGCGCAAGCACAACATCGCAACCATCGGCACCCTGTGGGTCAACGATTTGGACCGTGGCCCCTACATTTCCAATACCCTGCGCATCGATCCGTCGAAGACGCAGCTGGAAGCGCTGGTCGAAATCTACCGGATGATGCGTCCGGGCGAGCCGCCGACCAAGGATGCCGCACAGAACCTGTTCTATAATCTGTTCTTCACCTTCGAACGCTACGATCTGTCTTCGGTCGGCCGCATGAAGTTCAACCGCCGCGTCGGTCGCAAGGAAGTCACCGGCGCCGAAGTGCTTTACGATTTCCAGTATTTCAACGAGCGCAACGACGAAACCGCCAAGGGACTGGTTGCCAAATTCGGCAAGACCTCCGATATCCTGGAAGTCATCAACACCTTGTGCGAAATCCGCAATGGCCGCGGCGTCACCGACGATATCGATCACCTGGGCAACCGCCGCGTGCGTTCGGTCGGTGAAATGGCCGAAAACGTGTTCCGCGTCGGTCTGGTCCGTGTTGAACGCGCCGTCAAAGAACGTCTGTCGATGGCCGAAGCCGATGATCTGTCGCCGCAGGAACTGATCAATGCCAAACCGGTCGCCGCCGCGCTGAAGGAATTTTTCGGTTCGTCGCAGCTGTCGCAGTTCATGGATCAGAACAATCCACTGTCGGAAGTGACCCACAAGCGCCGCGTGTCGGCCTTGGGTCCGGGCGGCCTGACCCGCGAACGCGCCGGATTCGAAGTGCGCGACGTTCACCCGACCCACTACGGCCGCGTCTGTACTATCGAGACGCCGGAAGGTCCGAATATCGGTCTGATCAACTCGCTGGCAGTATATGCCCGTTCCAACAAGTACGGGTTCCTGGAAACCCCGTATCGCAAGGTCGAAAACGGCATCGTGACCGATAAGGTCGAGTTCCTGTCCGCAATTGAAGAATACGAATACGCCATCGCCCAGGCCAATGCCGAGCTGGATGCAAAAGGCAAGTTCAAGAACGAATACGTGACTTGCCGCTATCAGGCCGATACTCTGCTGAAACCACCGTCGGAAATCCAGTATATGGACGTCTCGCCGATGCAGTCAGTGTCGGTGGCTGCGGCCTTGGTGCCGTTCATCGAGCACGACGACGCCAACCGCGCCCTGATGGGTGCGAACATGCAGCGCCAGGCCGTTCCGACTCTTCGCAGCCAGAAGCCGCTAGTCGGTACCGGCATTGAACGCGCCGTGGCCCGCGACTCCGGCGTGACCGTGAACGCCCTGCGTGGCGGTGTGGTCGACCAGGTCGATGCCGCCCGCATCGTGGTGCGTGCCAATGAAAAGGAAATCGGTGCCAATGACGCCGGCGTCGATATCTACAATCTGGTGAAATACACCCGTTCCAACCAGAATACCTGTATCAACCAACGTCCGCTGGTCCGGGTAGGCGATCGCATCGAGCGCGGTGACGTGCTGGCTGACGGTCCGTCGACCGACATCGGTGAACTGGCCCTCGGCCAGAACATGCTGGTCGCGTTCATGCCCTGGAATGGCTACAACTTCGAAGACTCCATCCTGCTTTCCGAGCGCGTGGTCGAAGAGGACCGCTACACCACCATCCACATCGAAGAACTGACCGTGGCCGCCCGTGACACCAAATTGGGGCCGGAGGAAATTTCCGCCGACATCCCGAATGTGTCCGAAAGTGCGCTCGGCCGTCTCGACGAATCCGGCGTGGTCTACATCGGTGCCGAAGTGCGCGCCGGCGACATTCTGGTCGGCAAGGTCACGCCGAAAGGCGAAAGCCAGCTGACCCCGGAAGAAAAGCTGCTGCGCGCCATCTTCGGCGAAAAAGCGTCCGACGTGAAAGACAGCTCGCTGCGGGTTCCGCCGGGCATGGATGGTACCGTCATCGACGTGCAGGTGTTCACCCGTGACGGCGTCGAGAAGGACAAGCGTGCCAAGCAGATCGAAGACGCCGAAGTCAAGAGCGTCAAGAAGGACTTTGACGACCAGTTCCGCATCCTCGAAGGCGCCATTTACAGCCGTCTGGATTCGCAGCTGATCGGCCGCGTCGCCAACGGAGGTCCGAACGGTCTGAAGAAAGGCGCCGAAATCACCAAGGAATACCTGGCCGGCCTGAAGAAGGACGAGCGTTTCGACATCCGCATGAAGGAAGAAGAAGCGGTCGATTTCCTCGACAACGCCAAGAAGCAGATCGAAGCCCACAAGGCCGAGTTCGACAAACGTTTCCAGGACAAGCGCCGCAAGATTACCCAGGGCGATGATCTGCCGCCGGGCGTGCTGAAAACCGTCAAGGTCTATGTGGCCGTCAAACGCCGCATCCAGCCGGGCGACAAGATGGCCGGCCGTCACGGTAACAAAGGCGTGGTCTCGATGATCAAGCCGGTCGAAGACATGCCTTACATGGTCGACGGCAAGACCGTGGATATCCTGCTCAACCCGCTGGGCGTGCCGAGCCGGATGAATATCGGTCAGATTCTGGAAGTGCATCTGGGCTGGGCCGCGAAAGGCCTGGGCCAGAAGATCCAGAAGATGCTGGACGACCAGCGCAAGGTCGAAGACCTGCGCAAGTTCCTCGATCAGATCTACAACCACGACAAGACCAGCAACGGCGTCCGCGTCGATCTGAGCAAGTTCACCGACAAGGAACTGCTGCGTCTGGCCGGCAACCTGACCGACGGCGTGCCGATGGCGACGCCGGTGTTCGACGGCGCCGCCGAGTCGGAAATCAAAGCCATGCTGAAACTGGCCGACCTGCCGGAATCCGGTCAGGCCCAGCTGTTCGACGGCCGCACCGGCGAAGCGTTCGACCGCCCGGTCACCGTCGGCTACATGCACATGCTGAAACTGAACCATCTGGTGGACGACAAGATGCACGCCCGTTCGACGGGTCCGTACTCCCTGGTCACCCAGCAGCCGCTGGGCGGCAAGGCGCAGTTCGGCGGCCAGCGCTTCGGCGAAATGGAAGTCTGGGCGCTGGAAGCCTACGGTGCCGCCTACACCCTGCAGGAAATGCTGACGGTGAAATCCGACGACGTCCAGGGCCGCAACGCGATGTACAAAAACATCGTCGACAGCGAGCACGAAACCGTCGCCGGCATTCCGGAATCGTTCAATGTGCTGGTCAAGGAAATCCGATCCTTGGGCATCAACATCGAGCTTGACGAGAAATAATCGCCGAATAGAACAGGACCCGGGGCCTTGTCCGAGATAAGGCCCCACCATTTGGAGACAACCATGAAAGATTTGCTTAATCTGTTCAACCAGCAGCGCCAGACCCTCGAATTCGACGGCATCAAGATCGCGCTGGCCTCGCCTGACATGATCCGTTCCTGGTCCTTCGGCGAAGTCAAAAAGCCGGAAACCATCAATTACCGTACCTTCAAGCCCGAGCGTGACGGCCTGTTCTGCGCCGCCATCTTCGGACCGGTCAAGGACTACGAATGTCTGTGCGGCAAATACAAGCGCATGAAGCACCGTGGCGTGGTCTGCGAGAAGTGCGGCACCGAAGTGACCCTCACCAAGGTGCGCCGCGAGCGCATGGGCCACATCGAGCTGGCCAGTCCGACCGCACACATCTGGTTCCTCAAATCGCTGCCGTCGCGCATCGGTCTGATGCTGGACATGACCCTGCGCGACATCGAGCGCGTGCTGTACTTCGAAGCCTACGTGGTCATCGAGCCGGGCCTGACCCCGCTTGACCGCGGCCAGCTGCTGACTGAAGAGCAGTACATGGAAGCCCAGGTCGAGCACGGCGATGAATTTGAAGCCAAGATGGGCGCCGAAGCGGTGCACCAGCTGCTGTCGACCATCGACCTGCATGCCGAAGTCATCCGCCTGAAGGAAGAAATCAGCAGCACCAATTCTGATACCAAGCAGAAGCGCCTCACCAAGCGCATCAAGCTGGTCGAGTCCTTCATTGAGTCCGGCAACCGTCCGGAGTGGATGGTGCTGACCGTGCTGCCGGTGCTGCCGCCGGATCTGCGCCCGCTGGTTCCCCTGGATGGCGGCCGCTTCGCGACCTCCGATCTCAACGATCTGTACCGCCGCGTGATCAACCGTAACAACCGCCTGCACCGTCTGCTGGAACTGAGTGCACCGGACATCATCGTGCGCAATGAAAAACGCATGCTGCAGGAATCTGTCGATGCCCTGATGGACAACGGTCGCCGCGGCCGCGCCATCACCGGTACCAACAAACGTCCGCTGAAATCGCTGGCCGACATGATCAAAGGCAAGCAAGGCCGCTTCCGCCAGAATCTGCTCGGCAAGCGCGTTGACTACTCCGGTCGTTCGGTCATCGTGGTCGGTCCGACCCTGCGTCTGCATGAATGCGGTCTGCCGAAGAAAATGGCGCTGGAACTGTTCAAGCCGTTCATCTTCGCCAAGCTGCAGCGCCAAGGCATCGCCACCACCATCAAGGCTGCCAAGAAACTGGTCGAGCGTGAAGAAGCGGTGGTTTGGGACATCCTGGAAGATGTGATCCGCGAACATCCGGTTCTTCTGAACCGTGCGCCGACCCTGCACCGTCTGGGCATCCAGGCGTTCGAGCCGGTGCTGGTCGAAGGCAAGGCCATCCAGCTGCATCCGCTGGTCTGTACCGCATTCAACGCCGACTTCGACGGCGACCAGATGGCCGTGCACGTTCCGCTGAGCCTCGAGGCCCAGCTGGAAGCACGCGCCCTGATGATGTCGTCGAACAACATCCTGTCGCCGGCCAACGGCGAGCCGATCATCGTGCCGTCGCAGGACGTCGTGCTCGGTCTTTACTACATGACCCGTGCGCTCGAAGGCAAGCAGGGTGAAGGCATGATTTTCGCCAACATCGCCGAAGTCAAACGCGCCTATGACAACAAAGTGGTTGAGCTGCACGCCAAGGTCAAAGTCCGTCTGCAACGCGATGAAATGAATGATGCCGGCGAACTGATCGCGACCAAGGCCGTGGTGGAAACCAGCGTGGGCCGCGCCCTGCTGGCCGACATCCTGCCGAAAGGTCTGCCGTTCGCCTATGCCAACACCGAGTTGACCAAGAAAAACATCAGCCGCCTGATCAACACTTCGTACCGCATGCTCGGTCTGAAGCCGACGGTGATTTTCGCCGACAAACTGATGTACACCGGCTTCGCGTTCGCGACCAAGGCCGGCGTCTCGGTCGGCATCAACGACATGATCATTCCGGATGAGAAGAAAACCCTTCTGGCCGAAGCCGAGAAGGAAGTTCTGGAAATCCAGGAACAGTACCAGCAGGGTCTGGTCACCGCCGGCGAACGCTACAACAAAGTAGTCGACATCTGGTCGCGCGCCAATGAACGCATCGCCAAGGCGATGATGGATACCATCGGCTGGGAGAAGGTGCAGAATGCCAAGGGCGAAACCATCACCCAGAAGTCGATGAACTCCATTTACATCATGGCCGACTCCGGCGCCCGCGGTTCACAGGCCCAGATCCGCCAGTTGGCCGGTATGCGCGGCCTGATGGCCAAACCGGACGGCTCGATCATCGAGACCCCGATTACCGCGAACTTCCGCGAAGGTCTGAACGTGCTTCAGTACTTCATCTCGACCCACGGTGCGCGTAAAGGTCTGGCCGATACCGCGCTGAAGACCGCGAACTCGGGTTACCTGACCCGCCGTCTGGTCGATGTAGCGCAGGACGTGGTGGTGACCGAAGTCGACTGCGGCACCAAGGCCGGTCTGACCATGACTCCGATCGTGGAAGGCGGCGATGTGGTCGAACCGCTGCGCGACCGCGTGTTGGGCCGTGTCGTTGCCGAAGACGTGTTCCTGCCGGGCAATGATGAGGATCCGATTGTCACCCGCAATACCCTGCTTGATGAAAGCTGGGTCGACAAACTCGAAGCTGGCGGCGTACAGACCATCAAGGTCCGCTCCTCCATTACCTGCGAAAGCGCCTTCGGTGTCTGCTCGATGTGCTACGGCCGCGATCTGGGCCGTGGTCATCTGGTCAACATCGGTGAAGCCGTCGGCGTGGTCGCCGCGCAATCGATCGGCGAGCCGGGTACGCAGCTGACCATGCGGACCTTCCATATCGGTGGTGCCGCATCGCGTGCCGCCGCCATCGACAATGTCACCGTCAAAACCACCGGTTCGGTCAAGTTCAACAACCTGAAATACGTGACCCATGCCGACGGCCACCTGGTCGCGGTATCGCGTTCGGGTGAAATCTCGGTACTCGATCCGACCGGCCGTGAGCGTGAGCGTTACAAACTGCCCTATGGTGCCAACATTTCGGTCAAGGACGGCGCCCAGGTCAAATCCGGACAGACCGTGGTCAAATGGGATCCGCATAACCACCCGATCGTGTCGGAAGTCGCCGGTTTCGTGAAATTCGTCGATTTCGTCGACGGTGTCACCGTAATCGAGAAGACCGACGACCTGACCGGTCTGGCTTCGCTGGAAATCACCGATCCGAAGCGCCGCGGCGGGCAAGGCAAGGACCTGCGTCCGATCGTGCGCATCGTGGACGCCAAGGGTAATGACCTGAGCATCCCGGGTACCGATCTGCCGGCCCAGTACATGCTGCCGCCGCGCTCGATCGTGAACCTGCACGACGGCGAAAAAGTCGGCGTCGGCGACGTCATCACCAAAGTGCCGCAGGAAGCCTCGAAAACCCGCGACATCACCGGCGGTCTGCCGCGCGTGGCCGATCTGTTCGAAGCCCGCAAGCCGAAGGATGCCGCCATCATGGCCGAAGTCTCCGGCATCGTCAGCATGGGCAAGGAAACCAAGGGCAAGCAGCGCCTGATTATCACCGATACGGAAGGCAACGAGCACGAAGAGCTGATTCCGAAGTACCGCCAGATCGCCGTGTTCGAAGGCGAGCATGTCGAGAAGGGTGAAATCATCGTGGACGGCGAGCCGAACCCGCAGGACATCCTGCGCCTGAAGGGCGTTGAAGAACTGGCCGCCTATCTGGTCAAGGAAATCCAGGACGTCTACCGTCTGCAGGGCGTCAAGATCAACGACAAGCACATCGAGACCATCACCCGTCAGATGCTGCGCAAGGTTGAAATCCTCGATGCCGGCGACAGTAAGTTCATGGCCGGTGAGCAGGTCGAGAAGATCCGCGCCTTGGAAGAAAACGTCAAATTGAGCGCAAATAACGCTATTTTGCCGAAGTTCACCCCTGTTTTGCTGGGTATTACCAAGGCCTCGTTGGCTACGGAATCGTTCATTTCGGCCGCCTCCTTCCAGGAAACCACCCGCGTACTGACCGATGCCGCCGTCCGCGGCACCCACGACGCGCTGCGCGGTCTGAAGGAAAACGTCATCGTCGGCCGCCTGATTCCGGCCGGAACCGGTCTGGCTTACCACAACCAGCGCCGCCGCGACCATGCCCAGATCAGCGACAGCGAACTGGAAGTGCTGGCGGCCCCGTTGGCTTCGGCCGAGGGCGAGGAAGTGGTCGGCGAAACCGTCGAGTAAGACACCCCGGGCGGCCTCCGCTGTCCGTCCAAAAGCCGCACGGATGCGGCTTGCGGTACCGCCAGGGATTGGGGGATTGTTCAGTTGTCAGGTTTGACAACGGCAGCAATACAATTTATACTTTTCCGTCTATTCTGGCCGGGCTCCCGGTCAGTCCTTTTTGTTTCGCAGGATTTATATCAAATGGCGACTGTTAATCAACTGGTCCGCAAGCCGCGCCAGTCCAATACGTACAAAAGCGCTTCCCCGGCCCTGGCGAACTGCCCGCAACGCCGTGGCGTGTGCACCCGCGTCTACACCACCACCCCGAAGAAGCCGAACTCGGCCCTCCGCAAAGTGGCGAAAGTGCGCCTGACCAACGGTTTCGAGGTCATCAGCTACATCGGCGGCGAAGGCCATAACCTCCAGGAACACAGCGTAGTGCTGATCCGCGGCGGTCGCGTCAAGGATCTTCCGGGTGTGCGTTACCACACCGTGCGCGGTTCGTTGGATGCTTCCGGTGTCGCCAAGCGCCGCCAGAGCCGTTCCAAGTATGGCGCCAAGCGTCCGAAGTAATCCTGCCGGCTTCGGCCTGCAACATTCATCTCATTTTTTAAATTAAGGCACTAAACATGTCACGTAAAGGTTCCCCCGGTACCCGCTCGGTCCTTCCCGATCCGAAGCACGGAAGCCAAATGATCGCCCGCTTCATCAACATGGTGATGGTCAGCGGCAAGAAATCCGTCGCCGAAAAAATCGTCTACGGCGCAATGGACGTCATTGGCCAGAAGAACGCCGATTCCCTCGCGCTGGTGGAGAAGGCCCTGAGCAACGTCGCCCCGGCGGTCGAAGTGAAATCCCGTCGCGTCGGTGGTGCCACGTATCAGGTTCCGGTTGAAGTCCGTGCCACCCGCCGTACCGCCTTGGCGATGCGTTGGGTCATCGAATCCGCCCGCAAGCGCGGCGAAAACACCATGCCTGCCAAACTGGCCGGTGAACTGTTGGAAGCTTCCGAAAACCGCGGCGGTGCCGTGAAGAAACGCGAAGAGACGCACCGCATGGCGGAAGCCAACAAAGCGTTCTCCCATTTCCGCTGGTAATTTTCGAGAAGGAATCTCATCGTGGCACGTACCACCCCAATTGATCGTTATCGCAACTTCGGCATCATGGCTCACATCGATGCCGGCAAGACCACCACCACCGAACGCATCCTGTTCTACACCGGTGTGAACCACAAAATCGGTGAAGTACATGATGGCGCGGCCACCATGGACTGGATGGAGCAGGAGCAGGAACGCGGCATCACCATCACCTCCGCGGCCACGACCTGTTTCTGGTCGGGCATGGACAAGTCGATGCAGCAGCACCGTTTCAACATCATCGACACCCCCGGACACGTGGACTTCACCATCGAAGTCGAGCGTTCCCTGCGCGTGCTTGACGGTGCGGTGTTCGTGCTGTGTGCCGTCGGTGGCGTGCAACCGCAGTCCGAGACCGTGTGGCGCCAGGCCTCCAAGTACTCCGTGCCGCGTTTGGCCTTCGTCAACAAGATGGACCGCACCGGTGCCAACTTCTTCAAGGTCGTCGAGCAGCTGAAATCGCGTCTGGGCGCCTATCCGGTCCCGATGCAGATGCCGATCGGTGCCGAAGAAAACTTCGAAGGCGTGGTCGATCTGCTGAAAATGAAAGCGATCATCTGGGACATGTCCAACAACGGCACCACCTTCACCTATGGCGACATTCCGGTGCATCTGGCCGACGAGTGCAAGAGCATGCGTGAATTCATGGTTGAAGCCGCGGCCGAAGCCTCCGAAGACCTGATGAACACCTACCTGGAAAACGGCGAGCTGTCGGAAGACCAGATCATGGAAGGCATCCGTGCCCGTACCCTGACCTGCGAAATCATCCCGATGTTCGCCGGTACCGCGTTCAAGAACAAAGGCGTGCAGGCCATGCTCGACGCCGTCGTGCATTACCTGCCGTCGCCGGACAACCGTCCGCCGGTCAAGGGCATCGACGAGAAAGAGCAGGAAGCCATCCGCAAGGTCGGCGATAAAGAGCCGTTCTCTGCCTTGGCATTCAAGATCATGACCGACCCGTTCGTGGGTTCGCTGACCTTCTTCCGCGTCTATTCCGGCACCCTGAATGCCGGCGACCAGGTGTATAACCCGGTCAAGAGCAAGAAAGAGCGTATCGGCCGTATTCTGCAGATGCATGCCAATGAGCGCGAGGAAATCAAGGAAGTGCTTTCCGGCGACATCGCCGCTGCCGTGGGTCTGAAAGACGTCACCACTGGCGACACCTTGTGCTCCATGGACCATGTCATTACCCTCGAGCGCATGATTTTCCCGGAGCCCGTCATTTCGATGGCGGTCGAACCGAAAACCAAGGCCGACCAGGAAAAAATGGGTATCGCCCTCGGTCGTCTGGCCCAGGAAGATCCCTCGTTCCGCGTCCGTACCGATGAAGAGTCCGGTCAAACCATCATCTCCGGCATGGGCGAGTTGCACCTGGAAATCCTGGTTGACCGCATGAAGCGCGAGTTCAACGTGGAAGCCAACGTCGGCAAGCCGCAGGTTGCTTACCGCGAAGCCATCCGCAAGGCCGTCAAGCAGGAAGGCAAGTTCGTCCGCCAATCCGGCGGTCGCGGCCAATACGGCCACATCGTGATCGAGATGGAACCGCAGGAACGCGGCGCAGGCTATTCGTTCGAAAACGCCATCGTCGGTGGTGTGGTTCCGAAAGAATACGTCACCGCCGCCGACAAGGGCATCCAGGAAGCCATGAAGAACGGGGTTCTGGCCGGCTTCCCGGTCGTCGACATCAAAATCCGTGCCGTCGATGGTTCCTACCACGACGTCGACTCCAACGAAATGGCGTTCAAAGTCGCCGGCTCGATGGCGTTCAAGGAAGCGTTCAACAAGGCCAACCCGGCGTTGCTCGAACCGATCATGAAAGTCGAAGTGGTTACCCCGGAAGACTACATGGGCGACGTGATGGGTGATCTTTCCCGTCGTCGCGGCCTGTTGCAGGGTTCCGATGACACGCCGTCCGGCAAGGTCATCAACGCCATGGTTCCGCTGGGCGAAATGTTCGGTTACGCCACTGCGATGCGCTCCATGTCGCAGGGCCGCGCCACCTTCACTATGGAATTCGATCACTATGCCGAAGCGCCGACCAATATCGCCGAAGCTGTGATGAAAAAATCTTAATTTATTGAATATTAAGGATTAACTGATATGTCAAAAGGTAAGTTCGAACGTACCAAGCCCCACGTGAACGTGGGCACCATCGGCCACGTGGATCATGGCAAGACCACGCTGACTGCGGCCCTGACCAAGGTCGGCGCGGAG
>JAJTGG010000071.1 GCA_021299355.1 Lysobacteraceae bacterium | reverse complement strand
TCAGCTTCGGCGGCGTTGACGGCCTTGCCATTTTTGATGCTGCGACGCTTTTGAATTCCGGTTTCTACAACCTGGTCCGCAAGGACGACAAGGACATCACCCGCAAGAACTGGGAAGTCAACGAGCAGGTGCAGACCTTCTTCGTGCAGGCCAACATCGATACCGATATTGGCGATAACATGAGCCTGCGCGGCAATATCGGCTTCCAGTTCGTCAGTGTTGATCAGAGTTCGACCGCCATTACGGTCATCAACGGTGCGCCGACCGGTGCTTTGGCTACGAACGGTGACAGCTACAGCGATTTCTTGCCCAGCCTGAACCTGAGCCTGGGTCTGCCGGCCGACCAGTATGTCCGCTTCGCCGCTGCGCGCCAGATGGCCCGCCCGCGCATGGACGATATGCGTGCCAGCCTTGATATCGGTATCTGCCAGACCAGTTGCAATACCTTGACCGGTCCGGTCTGGTCCGGCGGCGGCGGCAACCCGAAACTGAAGCCCTGGTTGGCCAATGCTTTCGATTTGTCGTATGAAAAATACTTCACCACCGATGCCGGCAACAAAGGCTACGTGAGTGCCGCGTATTTCTACAAGGACGCGCCGGCCAACGGCGAGGGTGGTACGCTCAAAGGTCTCGAGCTGGCCGTGTCAGTTCCGCTCGACGTGCTGTGGACGCCGCTGGAAGGCTTCGGCATCCAGGCCAGCTATTCCGACACCAAGAGCGAAATCAGCCCGAATGGTCCGAACAGCTCCGAACCCCTGCCTGGCCTTTCGAAGTACGTGTCCAACGTGACCGCCTATTACGAAAACAACGGCTTTTCGATCCGCTTCAGCCAACGCCACCGCTCGGCGTTCCGTGCTGAAACCCGCGGCTTCGGCGCCGATTTGACCTACATCAACATCAATGCCGAAACCGTGCAGGATGCCCAGATCAACTACAGCTTCGGCGAAGGTACTTTCGAGAACCTGACCCTGTTCCTGCAGATGAGCAATATCGGTGATGAGCCGTTCACCACCTCCGATGGCGGTGATCCGGGTGCCCGTCCGGTGCAGTACTTCGAGTACGGCCGCACCACCCTGCTCGGCTTCAGCTACAAGTTCTAAGCGTCAAACCTGTTGTACACTGCCTTTGCCGGTGCAAGCCGGCGAAGGCTTTTTTTTGCACGGAATCCCCGCATGACCGACCCCCGCAGTACCGCTCTGGTCGCCGATATCGGCGGCACCAATGCCCGCTTCGCCCTGGCCGACATCCGGGGCCCGCAACCCGTGCTGCGCGAGGCAAAAACGCTGCCGACCGCCGCCTACGCGACCCTGCAGCATGCGGTGGAAAGCTATCTGGCGCAGGTCGGCGCCGAACCGGAATTGGCCTCGTTCGCGGTGGCCTGTCCGGTCAATGGCGATGATATCCGCCTCACCAACCGCGCCTGGGCCTTCAGCCAATCCGAGTTGCAGGCGGCGCTCGGGTTTCGGGAGCAGGTGGTCATCAATGATTTCGGCGCCGCCGCCCTCGCTGCGCTGGCCATGGGCGATGACGACCGCGTCATTCTGCACGGCACTCCGGAGGTGCAGCGCCGCGGCCCCATGACCGTCATCGGTCCGGGCACCGGACTGGGTGTGGCACTGCTGGTGGGTGATGATGCCCGCGGCTGGCAGGTGGTCGAAACCGAAGGCGGTCATGTCAGTTTCGCACCACAGGTCGAGGAAGAGCAGCGCATCGCCGACTGGGTAGCCGCCCGCCATCACGGCCGCTGCTCGAATGAACGTCTGCTGTGCGGTACCGGCCTGTCCTACATCGATGCCGTGCTCGGCAGCCACGATCAGCTGCGCGATCCGGCCGTCATCGTGGCGGCCGCCATGGAAGGCCACGATGTCATCGCGCGCCGGACGCTGGCGCGCTTCTGCTCCATCTTCGGCAGTGTGGTCGGCGACGCGGCCTTGATCCACGGCGCAAAAACCGTATCCATTGCCGGCGGCATCATTCCGCGCTTCATTCCCTATCTGCGCGCCAGCGCATTCCGTGAACGGTTTCTGGCCAAGGGCCGCTTCGCAGCGTATCTGGAATCCGTGGCCATTCACGTCATCACCCATGATGCGCCGGGACTGATCGGCGCGGCCACGGCACTTCACAAGCGCCTGGAAGCCTGAACACCGACGGCGATGGGCTATACTGGAAATCGTTGTCCGGGTCTTCGCGCTGCATGAAATCCAAAACCACCTCCTTCGATATCGCCTACCGCGCCGGCGTTTCCCAATCCACGGTGTCGCGCGCCCTGCGCAACAGCCCGCTGGTCAACGAGGAAACCCGCAAGCGTATCCAAGCCATCGCCAAGGAAATGCACTACACGGTCGACAAGAACGCTTCCAACCTGCGTTCCCAGCACTCCGACACCCTGGCGGTGCTACTGTTCGAAGATCCGACCTCCGACGACTCGCAGATCAACCCCTTCTTTCTGTCAATGATCGGCTCGATTACCCGGGCCTGTTCGCAGTACGGCTACGATCTGCTGATTTCCTTCCAGCAGGCTTCCAATGACTGGCATGCCGATTTCGAGGACAGCCGCAAGGCCGATGGCATCATCCTGCTGGGTTACGGGGATTATCTGGATTACGCGCATCGACTGAACAAGTTGGTCGAGCAGGGCACCCATTTCGTGCGCTGGGGGCCGGTATTGCCGGTGCAGCCGGGCATCACCATCGGCTGTGACAACTATCTGGCCGGCCGCGAGATGACCGAGCATCTGCTGCTGCAGGGCCATCGCCATATCGCTTTCCTCGGCCATGCGTCCGAACGCTATCCGGAGTTCTTCGAGCGTTACCGCGGTTATGCCGAGGCGTTGGTGCAGGCCGGCATCCCGCCCGATCCGGCCCTGCAGATCGATGCCATCACCACCGAGCAGGCCGGCCATGAGGCCATGCAGCGCCTGCTGACGCAGGGCGCGACCTGCGATGCCGTGTTCGGTGCCAGTGACCTGATCGCCATCGGTGCCATGCGCGCGATTCAGGAGCGCGGCCTGAAAGTACCGGATGACATTGCCGTGGTCGGCTTCGACAACATCCCTATGGCCAATTTCGTCTCGCCCGGATTGACCACCGTGCTGCAGGACACGAAGCAGGCCGGCGAACTTCTGGTGAAAACCTTAATCCATCAGATCAACAACGAGCCGGTGACCAGCAGCATGCTGCCGGCCAAACTGGTCATCCGCCGGTCGTGCGGCGCGCTTTCCCAGCCTGAAGCCGGTCCAGTGCCGTAATCAGATCCGGCGCCGTGATGGCGCCATCGAACAGCAGCACTTCCACGCCGTGCGCCGGCACCTGGGTTTTCAGCCGCGGCTTGGCGGCATCCAGGCGTACCGTGTCACCACTGATCGCGGAACGCCACTCGCCGCCCTGAAGCATGTCCTTGATATCAAAGCGCGCCGGCGTATCGCCTTTGTTCAAGAGTACCAGTGCGGTCTGGGCGACATCGCCGTGCTGGAATACGCGCAGGAATGCGGCGCGGTCGCCTTTGAGCAGAAGGTTGAGCTGCAGTCCCTGCTGCAGGGCCACCGAACCGCGACGGATGTTAGCAATGCGCTGCAGGGCACGATAAATCGGATGGTTCAGGCCGGCGTCAATACGCGTCTGTCCGTAGTAATTGCGGTTGCCCTCGTGTTCGGCCTTGCCGCGCATGAACCCGGTTTCCGAACCGTAGTAGATGACCGGAATGCCGCGGGCGGTGAACAGCCAGTTGTGCGCATCGATGAATCCATGATCATCGGCATTCATGCGCGGCATGTCGTGGTTGTCATAGAAACTCATCAGCTCATACGGATTTTGGTACAGACCGCTGTCCAGATGCAACGCATCGGCAATGACCTCGTAGCCGGCATCGGTCCGGCTGAAGACTTTGTCTAGCCGGTCCTTCAACGGAAAATCGAGTACGGTAATGCCGCCGTTTTCGGTCCAGGAGAATGGGGCGATTTTGGCCGCATCATAGTCGTAGGCCTCGGCGAACATGAAGAAGCCCGGATGGCGGGCACGGATGCGCCGGCTGAATTCGGCCCAGAACGTCAAAGGCATGTGCTTGATGGTGTCGACGCGGAACGCGCTTGCACCTTGTTCAATCCATTGCAGATAGGCGCCGGTCAGATAATCCATGACCGCCGGATTGTTTTCATTGAGGTCGGACAATTCAACCAGCTCGCGCCTGGCATTGAAGAAGCGATGCAGCGGATTGTTTGCCGGGTCCAGTTTTTCCGGCTCGAGATTCTGATGATCGGCAATCAGCGTACCGTCTTTATCGAAAATCTGGCCGAATTTAGGCTGCCGTGCCGGGGCGCTGAATGCCGGCGAGCCGTGGTTGGCCACTATATCCAGTACCGTGGCGATGCCGCGTTCGGACAGCTCGTGGTTGAGCATGCCGAAATCCAGATCAGCGCTTGGAAGGTGTTCATCGAGCTTGTAGAAATTGCTGCCCCAGTAGCCGTGATAGCCGGTCTTGCCCCGGTCCTGGAACATGCCTTTCCAGGCAACCGGTTGGCTGCCGGTGAAGGCCTCGTCGGGATTGTCGATGATCGGTGTCAGCCAGATGGCATCGAAGCCGAGCGCCTTGATGTAATCCGCATTGTTCTTGATGCCCTTGAAGTCGCCGCCCAGATAGCCGATGTTGTCGCTTTCA
>JAJTGG010000031.1 GCA_021299355.1 Lysobacteraceae bacterium | reverse complement strand
TTCATGTATCTCGGCGAACTGATCGAGCATGGCGTGACCGAAACCATATTCACCAAACCCACCAAGAAGCAGACCGAAGACTACATCACCGGCCGATTCGGCTAAGGATCCCCATGAATACCCACGATCACATCCTGAAAAGCTTCGACTCCGAACTCGACCGTCTGTACGATGAAATCAAGCAGATGGGGGATCTGGCCATATCCCAGCTCAATGCCGCCGTCGACGTGCTCGGCCGCCGCGACAGCAACGCCGCCGCACGTGTGGTGGCCAACGATGATGCCATCGATGCCCTCGAGAACGCGATCAGCATGGACGTGCTGAAACTTCTGGCGCTGCGCCAGCCGATGGCCCGCGATCTGCGCGAAGTCTATTCGGCGCTGCGGATTTCCTCGGACATCGAACGCATCGGCGACTATGCTTCCAATGTGGCGAAGCGTTCGATTGTGCTCAACAACAGCCCGGCGATTCCGGCTGCGGGCCGGATCGCACGCCTAGCCAAAACCGCCAGCGCCCTGCTGAGCGATGCCCTGAAAGCCTATGCCGAAAGCGATGCCGAGCTGGCCGCCAAGGTCCGTGATGCCGATGCCGACCTCGACGCCATGTACACCAGCTTCTTCCGCGAACTGGTGACCTACATGATGGAGGATCCGCGCACCATCGGCGCCTGTACCCACCTGATGTTCATGGCGAAAAACATCGAACGCATCGGCGATCATGCCACCAACATCGCCGAGAATACCTGGTTCGTGGTACATGGCGACATGCCGGAAGGCGAGCGCAAGAAGGAAGACCGGACCAGCGAATGATTCAGGTCTTAATGAATTGAAAAGACCCGCTTTGGCGGGTCTTTTCGTTACGGGAACACTGGTATCATGAGCGGATGTCCATTACGCCTCCGAAATTTCCCCTCAATGACCGATTCCGCGGATTTCTGCCGGTGGTGGTCGATGTGGAAACCGGTGGCTTTGACTGCATTCGGCACGCCCTGCTCGAAATCGCCGCGGCACCGATTGAATTCGATGAAAACGGACAGCTGGCCGTCGGCCAGATCCACTCAACGCACGTGATTCCCTTCGAGGGTTCCGAAATCGATCCGAAATCGCTGGAAGTCACCGGCATCGACATATCCCATCCCTTCCGGGACGCCAAGCAGGAACGGGCCGCGCTGGACCACATTTTCGCACCCATCCGGCAGGCCGCCAAACGCAACAACTGCACGCGTGCGATTCTGGTCGGGCACAATGCTTCATTCGATCTTGGCTTCCTGAATGCGGCTGTTGCCCGGGTCGGCCACAAACGCAATCCGTTCCATCCGTTCAGCACACTGGATACGGTAACCTTGGCGGCAATGGCCTACGGCCAGACCGTGCTCAGCAAAGCGGTCATGGCGGCGGGAATGACCTGGAACAACGGCGATGCCCATTCGGCGGTCTATGACACCGAAAGAACCGCGCAGTTGTTCTGTAAAATCGTCAACGGATGGGGCAAAACCCTTTAAGCGGACGGCGGCTTGCGGTTCACCAGTGTCGATGCGCGCTCGCGCAGCGCCAGATAGATGCCGTAAAGGCTGATGACGCACCATGCCGATTCAATGACGAAGGCCGAAAGATTGGTGTGCTCGTCATAGACCAATGAGGCCAGAATGGCGCCGGCACCGATCAGATTCAGCAGCGGATAAACCAGACCGTCACCGCGCATGCGGCGGGCCTGCAGCGCCAGATAGGCCAACAGGGTGAGTGCCACCCCGAGCAGACCGACGATATCGAACCATTGAATAGTCATGATTTCACTCCTTGACGCTGACGGACGGTTTCGAACAATGCAATGCCGGTCGCGACCGACACATTCAGGCTTTCCATTTCACCCGGCATCGGAATCTTCACCAAGCCGTCGCAGTGCTCGCGGGTCAGACGGCGCATGCCCTCGCCCTCGCCACCCATGACGATGGCGACATTGCCGCTGAAATCGGTCTGATAGATCAATCCGGGGGCTTCGCCGTCCATGCCGTAAACCCAGACCCCGGCATCCTTGATGGCACGCAGGGTACGGGCCAGATTGGTCACCGAAATCACGGGAATGCGGTCCGCGGCGCCGGCCGAGGTTTTTCTCACGGTAGCATTGAGCGGTGCGGCCTTGTCTTTGGGGATGATCACGGCAGTCACGCCGGCAGCGGCGGCAGAACGCAGGCAAGCCCCGAGATTATGAGGATCCTGCACGCCGTCCAGCACCAGCAACAGGGCCTTGCCCTCCGCTGCTTCGATCAGGCCAGGCAATTCCGACTCTTCGGTCGGTTTGGCCGCCTCATAGCGCGCGATCACGCCCTGATGGCGGAGGCCGCCGGCAATACCTTCCAGCGCCTGATGCGTGACCCGGCGTACGGATATATCGCGCCGGCGCGCATTTTCCTCGATTTCGACGATGCGCGCGTTTTTGCTGCCGGCCTCGACCAGCACTTCGCGC
This sequence comes from Lysobacteraceae bacterium, assembly GCA_021299355.1. Taxonomy (GTDB): domain Bacteria; phylum Pseudomonadota; class Gammaproteobacteria; order Xanthomonadales; family Xanthomonadaceae; genus Arenimonas. The sequence goes on along the minus strand of JAJTGG010000031.1, from coordinate 13,584 downwards.
ACGTGTTCGATATCATGCTCGAGCGCCGAAGCGACGGCATTGATTCCCGAAATCCATTGGCTGGTTTTGCTCATCGGCGTTTTTTCCTTGCTGTTTCGTCCATCGCCTGCTTGCCGCGGTCGGCATCGGCGAACACCGGTTTGAAATCGATGCGTTTGTCTTCCACGCTGGCCTTCAACACCAGCACCCGGATTGGATCGCCCAATCGGAAGCTCATGCGCTTGCGTTCGCCGGTCAGGGTCTTTCGCATCGGATCGAAGTGCCAGTAATCATGCGGCAGCTGGGTCACGTGCACCAGACCATTGACCTTGGAATCGGTCAACTCGACGAACAGACCGAAACTGGTCACGCCGCTGATGACGCCGTCGAACTGGGATCCGACATGCTGCTCCATCCAGGCGCTGCGGTAACGCTCGTCGACTTCCCGCTCAGCCTCGTCGGCACGGCGCTCGAGCGCGGAACACTGCAGGCAGAGCTTGTCCATTTCCTGCGCCGAATAGCTGAAGCCGCCGTCGCTGGACGGCAGCAGCGCTTTCTTCAGGGCGCGGTGCAGCAAGAGGTCCGGGTAACGGCGAATCGGCGAGGTGAAGTGGCTGTAGGCCTCCAGCGCGAGGCCGAAGTGGCCTTTGTTGTCGGTACTGTAGACCGCAAGGCTCTGCGATCGTAGCAGTACCGTTTCCAGCAGGGCCGCATCCGGGCGCAACCGGACCTTCTTGAGCAGGTTGGTGAAATCCTTCGGCTGCACTTTGGCGTAACTCGGCATGCTCAGCGCGAATTCCTTGAGATACTCGAGCAGGTCGGCGTATTTCGATTCCGGCGGCAGGTCATGCACGCGGAACGGCGCATGCGCATGATTGGCCAGCACGGCCTTGCCGGCCTCGACATTGGCGGCAATCATGCATTCCTCAATCAATTTGTGGGCGTCATTGCGTGCCAACAGGCCGCCCTGGATGACCTCACCCTGGGGATTGAGTTCGAAATGGACTTCGCTGGATTCGAATTCAATCGCGCCCCGGCGGGTACGTGCCTTGGACAGGATGTCGTAAAGCTGGTGTAGGCGGGAAATGGCTGGCAGCAGACCGTTCAGTATCGCCTTGGTCTCGACATCGTCTTCGCCGATGATCTTCCAGACCTGGTTGTAGGTCAACCGTGCGTGCGAGTGCATGACGGCTTCGTAGAAGCGGGATTCGCTGACCAGCCCGTCGAATCCGACCTGCATGTCGCAGACGAAACACAGACGATCGACTTTCGGCTTCAACGAACAGATGCCGTTGGACAGGTTCTCGGGCAGCATCGGTACCACGAAACCTGGGAAATAGACCGAGGTGCCGCGCAGCATGGCTTCATCGTCCAGAGCAGCGCCCGGACGGACGTAATGCGAGACATCGGCAATGGCGACTACAAGACGGAAACCCGCAGGATTGGACTCGCAATAAACGGCATCGTCGAAATCCTTGGCGTCTTCGCCGTCAATGGTCACCAGTGGAAGATGGCGTATATCGACACGTGCGGCGGTTTCGGCGGCCGTCACGTCGACAGGAATCGCGTTGGCTTCCCGCAGCACCGGCTCCGGAAACTCATGCGGCAGATTATGGCCATGGATGGCCATTTCGACCACTTTAGTTGCGGTCAGGCGGTCACCCAGCACCACCAAGACCTTGCCGATCGGCGGCCGGCCCGAATCCAGCGGCGATGTGATTTCAGCAACTACCAGCTGTCCGTCTTTGGCTCCGCTTCGATCATCCGGGCCGATCAGGACTTCATGCTGCAGACGTTTGTCATCCGGCACCACGGCGGCGATGCCGGCACGGATGTTGAAACGGCCGGTGACGCGGGTATGGCGACGTTCGAGCACTTCGGCGATGGCGACATTGCGCCGCCCCTTATGGTCGATATTGATGACACTGACCAAGACGCGGTCGCCGTGGAAGCATTTGCGCAGTTCGCTGGGATTCAGGAATCCATCATCCCCGCCGGTTTCGAATTTGACAAAACCGAAGCCATCCGGATGGGCGGTGACGGTTCCGGCAAGCAGATCCAGAGCTGCTGCCGGGGCGTAGCCGCCACGCCGGTTCAAAAGCACCTGTCCGTCACGGACCATCGCCTGCAGCCGGCGCTGAAGGGCATCCAGGCGCTCTGGGGCTTCCAGTTTCAGCGCTTTGGCCAACTCTTCCAACGGCAAGGGACCATCGGCATCACGCAGGAACTGCAACAGTCCTTCACGACTGAGAATGGGGTTGTCGTATTTCTGGGACTCCCGATGGAAATGCGGATCTCCGCCGCCGCCATGGCGTGCCGTGGTCTGCCCCGACTTCGGCTTGCCGGTATGCGGTTTAGTGTGCTTCTTCGCACCCGGCTTACCCGGAGCAGCCTGCCTCAGGGTTTCCGGCATCCAGGCCGGCAAACTCGACTTTTTCTTGTTTTTCGGGGATTTTTTCATGCCCACATCTTACACGCATCGCTCTTAACCTGCCGTTAAGCATCTGATTGGATAAGGCAAGCGCGTATTTGTTTTGACAAAAATCGGGCGGATGGCTAAAATAGCGGTCTGAACAAAACACCTTGCCCAGGTGGCGGAATTGGTAGACGCACTAGTTTCAGGTACTAGCGGGTAAAACCGTGGAGGTTCGAGTCCTCTCTTGGGCACCAACGCAGACCCTCACTCCGGTGGGGGTTTTTTTTGCCTGCATTACGCAAACGCAGGCTAGAATGAAAGCCTGTCCCGGGATCCTGAAATGAGTGAAGATAAGCTTCTGACGCTGGCGAAATCCCTGGTTGAATCCGGCGATCTGGGCGGCGCCGAGGATGCCTTGGCGGCGCGGATCCAAATCCATCCCATTCCGGTCGACGCCCTGTTGCTTCTCGCAGAAATCCGTCTGCGGCTCGGCAGGTCCGAAGATGCCCTGAAACTGCTTGCCCCCTATGGCGGACACCGGCATTGCGCGGATTGGGTCCGTGAATACTGCATCGGCGAGCGGATGAATCCCCAAGCCATTGCATGGCTGAACGGTATCCCTAAATCCGGAGGCATCGACGATCTGATTGACCAGGCCGCTTTGCTGCAGCTCTCGGGGGATGCACGTTCAGCTGCAGCACTGAGCCGGAAAGTGCTGACTCTTCAGCCGGACAACGTGTTTGCCCACAACCATCTCGGGCGGGCGCTATTCAACATCGGCATGGCCGCTGAGGCACGGCAGGCTTTCGAGCACGCGACACGCCTGGCACCTTCGTATTCGCAGGCCTGGCACAATCTCGGGCACGTGCTGCGTTCGCAGAACGATCTCAAAGGCGCAAGCACGGCCTACGGCAAGGCGCTCGCCATTGCACCTTATTACCAATCCGCAATGTTGAATCTAGCCCTGCTCAAGATGGGACAGGGCGATAACGCAGGTGCCATCGAACAGTTTGAGGCGCTGCTCGCCTTGAATCCGGAGCATGCCGAAGGTCAGTTGAATATCGGCATCTGTCATCATATCCTGCGCGAATTCGACAAGGCCCGAATGGCATTCGAAAAATCCATCGCCGCCGACCCTGGCCAGCCCCGCGCGCTCCGTCACATGGGCGGACTGCTCCGTGAAATGCAGGATAGCCGGTCGGCATTGGATTACTACCGGAGCGCCCTGGCGATTTCACCGGGAGACGGCGACCTGCGTGCGGAATTGATTTCCACACTGGAGCTGCTGAGCGAGCTGGACGAGGCCGAGAAGACCGTCGCCGAGGGCCTGGCGTTGAATCCGAAGGATGCCGGCATTCTCTTCGAATCCGCAAAGTTGCATCGCCGCCATCGGGACTATGACGGGGCTTGGCGAATCCTGACCGGCATTGACCCGCAACACTTGCCATCGCGCCTACTTCTGAGCTATTACTATGAATGCGGCACGACTGCCGACCGCATTGACCGCTTCGATGAGTCTTTTTCCGCCTATGCCAAAGGCAATGAGTTGGCACTGACCAGCATCCGCGCCCGGAATACCGATCCGACCGCACTGCCAAGACAGATCGAACGCATGCGGAACTGGCTGCAACATGGCGCGCCAGCCGCGGCGGATGAACCGGATGCGGACCGCGGTACCGACCTCTGCTTTTTGATCGGGTTTCCGCGTTCAGGCACGACGTTGCTAGATGTCATGCTGGACGGGCATGATCAGGTTTTGTCGTTGGAAGAAAAGCCGACCATAGAGCATGTTGCATTTGCCGTGGACCGTCTTCCCGGACACTATCCCGATGCCATGACCTCCCTGACCGGAGACCAGAAAGCCAATCTCCGCCGGCTTTACCGCAGCAAGATTGCCGCATACCGGAAACCGGAACACACGCTGGTCATCGATAAAATGCCGATCCGGACTGTGCATGCAGCCTTCATCCACCGTCTGTTTCCCGAGGCGCGATTCATCTTCGCCGAGCGCCATCCCTGCGATGTCGTGCTCAGCAACTTCATGCAGCATTATGCGATCAATGAAGCCATGATTCATTTTGCCCGGTTGAAGACCGCAGTCGAGATGTATGACTCGGTAATGCGCCTATGGATGCTGACGGAAGAAAAACTTCCGGGCATGCGCATCCAGCGTGTCCGTTACGAATCACTGATTGCGGATACCGAAGGCGTGCTGCGTGATGCCTGCGCATTCCTGGAACTGCCCTGGCAGGAAGGCATGGCACGGCATCAGGACACCATCGTTCAGCGCACGCAGATCAAAACCAACAGTTACCATCAGGTCGCCGAACCGGTCTACCAACGCTCGAAATTCCGCTGGCTCAACTACAGTAGCCATTTCGAACCGTACATGAAAATCCTTCAGCCGCACATCGACCGCATGGGCTATTGATTAATTCCGCCCCGGTCTCGGGTTCTGAGAATGGGCGCCATCATCATGGCAGTCAGCGGGAGTTGGTTATCACTGTAATGCATTTGACAAACGGCAATGGCGGAGGGGTCATGGAACTGCGCAGTCTTTTCATCGATTTCAATGCCTATTTCGCTTCCGTCGAGCAGCAGGACCGGCCGGAGCTGCGGGGCCGGCCGATTGCAGTATCACCGGTCATGTCAGCCAATGCCTGCTGCATCGCCGCCAGTTATGAAGCCAAACGCCATGGCGTGAAAACCGGAACCCTGCTCCGCGAAGCCAGGCTTCTGTGTCCGGACATCCGCTTCGTTCCGGCACGGCCGGCACTCTATGTAACCTACCATCACCGCCTGCTTGCGCTGATCCATGAATGCATTCCGACCGCATACATCGGATCCATCGACGAAATGGCCTGTGAGCTGATCGGCCGTGAACGCAAGCGGCCCCGGGCCGAAACCATCGCCCATGCCATCAAAGGTAAGCTGGCGGAAAACGTGCCCGCCATCACCGCCTCAATCGGCATCGCACCCAACCATTTTCTGGCCAAAACCGCAACCGACATGCAGAAGCCGGATGGTCTGGTCGTGCTGGAAGCGGACGATCTGCCGCACGCACTCCATCGTTTGCAGTTACGTGAACTCTGCGGCATCGGGCGTGCCATGGAGAAACGCCTGGAACGGAATGGCATCACCACGGTGGCGCAACTGTGTTCGGCCTCGTCGCTGGTGCTGCGACAGGCCTGGGGCGGCATCGAGGGCGAGCATCTCTACCGCAAACTGCGCGGCGAATGGTTACCGCACTCCCCGACAAACGGACGCGGCAGTATCAGCCACTCCCATGTCTTGGCGCCCCCGATGCGAAATGCAACCGGTGTCGAATCGGTACTGAAGAAACTGCTGCAGAAAGCCGCCATGCGCCTGCGTTCTGAGAAACTGGTGGCCGGGCGGCTGGAGGTCAAGGTCAAGTACCTCGACCGTGCCAGCTGGAAGGAAACGGTGTTCTGCAACGATACCGATGACAGCCATGCGCTGCTGGTGCAGCTGAGCGAACTGCTGTCGCATCGGCCCGTCGGCAACAGGCCATTGGCCGTTGCGGTGGCGCTCTCCGATCTGTGCGAGCGGACCGGCACCACGGATGACCTGTTCGCCACGGCTCAGGCCAAGGAACATGCGCCGCTGAGCGCGCTGATGGATCGCATCAATGACCGTTTCGGTCCGCAGAAGATCAGTTACGCCTCCAGTCAGGCCGCCGCCAAGGAAGCGCCCATGCGTATCGCCTTCAGCCGCATTCCCGATATCACACACGAGGATGAAAGCTTCAGCCGGAAATGAAGAAAGCAGGCCGGAGCCTGCTTTCTAGCAACAGCCCTGATTTGGTCCAATCAGGCGAACGGATCCTGCAACACGATGTTGGCGTCACGGTCCGGACCGGTCGAAACGATGGCGATCGGACAACCGACCAATTCTTCGAGCGAACGCAGATAAGCGCGCGCAGCCGGCGGCAGTTTGTCCCACTCGGTGATGCCGGCGGTGGATTCGGTCCAACCCGGAAACTCCAGATAGACCGGTTCGCATTCGTCCCAGCCGGCTTCATCCAGCGGCGAATATTCGGTCTGCTTGCCATGGTATTTGTAGGCGATGCACATCTTCAGGCTGGGCATGCCATCAAGGATGTCGAGTTTGGTGATGCACAGGCCGGTGATACCGTTGATGGCGACGGCGCGTTTTAGCGCGACGATGTCGATCCAGCCGCAGCGGCGCGGGCGGCCGGTGGTAGCACCGTATTCCGCGCCCTTGTCGCGGATCAGCTGGCCGGTTTCATCATTGAGTTCGGTCGGAAACGGACCGCCGCCGACGCGGGTCGCGTAGGCCTTGGCGATGCCCAGTACGTAATCGATGGCATCGGCACCGACACCGGTACCGGCGAGCGCTCCTCCGATGGTGGTGTTGCTGGACGTCACGTAGGGATAGGTGCCGTGGTCGATGTCAAGCAGCGACCCCTGTGCTCCTTCGAATAACACGCGTTTACCCTGCTTGCGCAGATCATGCAGAATGCCGGCGACGTCGCTGATCATCGGTTTGATGTATTTACCGAATTCCACCGCCTCATCAAACGTGCTCTGGAAATCGATGGCCTCGACGCCCAGGTATTTGGTCAGTACGAAGTTGTGGTAATCCAAGGCCGCTCGCAACTTCTCAGCCAACTGTTCCGGATAGGCCAGATCGGCAACGCGTACGCCGCGGCGTGCGACCTTGTCTTCATAGGCCGGCCCGATACCGCGGCCGGTGGTGCCGATGGCTTTGCCACCGGCAGCCTTCTCGCGGGCCTGGTCGAGTGCGATGTGGTAAGGCATGATCAACGGCGTTGCCGGACTGATGCGCAGACGCGAACGTACTTCCACGCCGTTGCCTTCGAGCTCGGCGATTTCCTTTTTGAGGGCCCCCGGGTGCAGGACAACGCCATTACCGATCAGGCATAGCGCATCATCGCGCAGGATGCCGGAGGGAATCAGGTGCAGTACGGTTTTCTTGCCGCCGATGACCAGCGTGTGTCCGGCGTTGTGACCGCCCTGGAAGCGGACCACGGCTCCGATCTGCTGCGTCAGCAGATCGACGATTTTGCCTTTGCCTTCATCGCCCCATTGTGCTCCCAGCACGACAACCGACTGACCCATGATGCTCGCTCCCGAAATGATTGTTGCAGACGCAGAAAAAGCCGAACGGATGTCGGCTTTGACGTATTATACGCGCTTTGGATTCGGGGCGGAACGCTAGCGTTTGCCGCCGCCGAAGTACTTCAGGAACTCGGAATCCGGATCCACAACCATGGTCGACTTGCCGTCCGCAAAGCTGGCCTTGTAGGCCTCCAGGCTGCGGTAAAAGGCGTAAAAATCAGCATCTTGGCCATAGGCGGCAGCGGAAATACGGGCCACTTCGGCATCGCCCTCACCACGGACTTTCTGGGCATCACGCTGGGCATCGGCCAAAATCACTTGGCTTTCGCGTTCGGCCTCGGCGCGGATGCGCTCGGACTCGGCGAAACCTTCGGCTCTCAAGGCATTCGCCACTTGTTTGCGTTCGGAACGCATGCGGTCGAGGACTTGATCGCGTATTTTGGCGTCTTTCGGGAAGTTGATGCGTTTGATGCGGATATCGACCACCTCGATGCCCAAGGTCGCCGCGCCGAGGTTGATGGGTTTCAGCAAGCGTTGTGCCAACTCGGTACGCTCACCGGACACCAGTTTCTGCAACGTGAAGCTGTTGATATCGTTACGCAGGGTATTCTTGATGATCGGCGTCAGACGCTGCGCAGCCGCTTCCTCGTTGCCGCCGCTGGTAGCGCGGTAGTAGACGGTAACGTCCTTGATGCGCCATTTCACGAAGAAGTCGACTTCGACGTCTTTCTTCTCGACGGTCAGGTAACGCTCCGGATTATCATCCAGGGTCAGTAAACGGCGGTCGAACTTGCGGACCTGCTCGATGAACGGGACTTTGAAATGAAGACCGGGTTTCAGGTCGGAACGGACCACCTTACCCAGATTCAGAACGATGGCGGTCTGGCTTTCATTCACGATGAAAATGGACGAAAACAGCAGGATGACGGCGGCAAGGCCGCCGAAAATGAGGGTTGTTGGATTACGCATGATCAGGCTCCCTCTCGGCCTTGGCGGACTTCACCACGACCCGCTGAATCCGCAGGGGGTACCTGTGGCGCGACCACGGCCGGCGACGGACGGGATACGCCCTCAGCGCTGGCCGCGGGTGCGGGTGTGGGTGCGGCGCTACCTGAGGCCGGTAAATAGAAAATATTGCCCTTGCCGGAAATGATCTTCGGATTACGGGTCATTACATCCTGCATGGTTTCAAGATAAAGGCGCTTGCGAGTGACTTCCGGTGACTTCCGGTATTCATCGGCCAGTTGGCGGAACCGCGATGCATCACCGGTGGCCTTGGCGATACTGGCCTGACGGTAACCGTCGGCCTCGGCCTTGATGCGTGAGGCGGTACCACGGGCTTCCGGCACGATTTTGCTGGCATATGCCTTAGCAGCATTTTTGATGGAATCGCTTTGCTGCCCGGCATTGATGGCCTCATTGAAGGCATCGCTCACTTCTTCGGGGAAACGGGCATCGGGCAGAGTGAACTGCGACACTTTGATGCCGGTACGGTACATGTCCAGGGATTTCTGCAGATGTTCCTTGGCCACGATGGATAGCTGGCCGCGTTCGAAAAGAGTGGCGTCCATGGTGTTGTTGCCCACAACCTCGCGTACCGCGCTTTCGGCGGCCTGGCGCACCGTTTCCGAGCCCTGTTGGCCACCGGCCGCAACGATGTCGTCGCGGTAGCCATAGAGATACAGCCGTGGATCGCTGATGGTGTATTGGGCGTTGAATTTAATATCGACGATGTTTTCGTCTTTGGTCAGCACATTAACCGTTTCCTCGACCGTCTGGACCTGCGTGGCATTGACCACGGTCACTGACTCGATAGGCCACGGCAGTTTCATGTTGGCGCCCGGGGTCATGATTCGGTCGAACTTGCCGAAACGCAGGACAACACCGCGTTCGCGTTCATCGATGAGCTGGAAGCAGTTGAAAACAATCAGCACGGCCAGAGCGATCAACACCGGCTTGACCCATGACGGTCCGTTACCGGCATCACCGATGCCCAGCTGCGATTTCAGACGTCCGAGGAAATCATCGACCGGATTGCCGCCGCCTTTCGGTTTCCAGGGTTCTTTGCCGCCGCCCGGTTGGTTCCACGCCATACTGACTCCGTATTCCTGATTCTGTGCTCTTAAGCGATATGGGGGCCGTGTGCGACGGCTTCAAGGGTACCGCTTATTCGGCAGCCTCGACTTCCGCCGCATCGTCTGCACCGGCAGGACCGATGCGCACATTACGGGCCGGAACCACCGTTGAAATAGCATGCTTGTATACCATCTGGCTGACGGTATTTCGCAGCAGGACCACGAACTGATCAAAACTTTCAATCGTTCCCTGCAGCTTGATGCCGTTGACGAGGAAAATCGACACCGGCACGCGCTCTTTGCGCAAGGCGTTAAGGAAAGGATCTTGAAGGGATTGCGATTTGGTCACGGTGAGGCTCCGTTCTTATTCTGGGTTATTTATTGTTGGTTTTTAAGCCGGGCTGAGGAACTCCCGTACGCAGTAGTCTAGCGTATCTTTTTCAGCCTGTGGGTCAAACCACCGTGAAGATGAGGAGCCGCGAAACCAAGTCAGCTGGCGTTTAGCCAGCTGACGCGTGGCGGCAATGGCCTGCTCCCGGAATGCCCTGGCATCGGTCTGTCCCGAGAGATGCTGCCAGGCCTGGCGATAGCCCACCGCCCGCATCGAAGGCAGATCCGGATGCAGCCTTGGATCGGCCATCAAGCCCCGGACTTCATCGAGGAATCCGTCCGCCAGCATCTGGTCGAATCGAAGGGCAATCCGGCGGTGCAGTTCACCCCGGTCCGCGGGCGCCAGGACGATGGACAACAGGCGGAACGGAAACGCGGGTCGGTCGGATTTCCTTTGCCAGTCGCTGCGGGATTTTCCGCTGACCCGGTGGATTTCCAAAGCCCTCAGGATCCGTTGGGGATCATTGGGATGGATGCGCGCCGCACTGACTGGATCCAGCGCTTGAAGCTCCAGATGCATGGCAAGCAACCCTTCCGAAACCATTCGGGCTTTCAGCTCGGCACGGACATCGGCATCCGCGGCCGGCATCGCCGACAAGCCCTCGATCAAGGCCCGAAAATACAGGCCGGTTCCGCCGACCAGCAACGGCACCTTGCCCTGCCCTGCCAACTCCAGCAGATGCGGCATGGCTTCACGGGCGAAATCGGCTGCTGAAAAAATCTCATGGGGATCCCGGATGTCGATCATCCGATGCGGGGCAATGGCGAGGGTCGCGGCATCCGGTTTGGCGGCACCGATGTCCAGATGCCGGTAGACCAGGGCCGAATCGACGCTGACGATTTCCGTACCGAGCCTCTGGCAAAGCTCCGCAGCATAAGCGGTCTTGCCGGAGGCCGTCGGCCCCATGATGGCGATGACCGGCGGGGCCAGCATGGCGGCACTCAATAGCCGGGCTCGAGCTCGGTACGGACCGCTTCGAAGCGCTCCTGCATGGCGCCCGAGGCGGGCGCACCGATGCGGCTGGCGAGGACGATTGCAGCGGATGCCAGAATGAATCCCGGAATGATTTCATAGAGACCGAACCAGGCGAATTGTTTCCAGACCACCACGGTGACGGCACCGGTCACCATACCAGCAAGTGCGCCGGCGCGCGTCATCTTTTTCCATCCAAGGGAAAACAGAACGACCGGGCCGAACGCCGCACCGAAACCGGCCCAGGCATAGCTGACCAGACCCAGCACACGACTCTCCGGGTTTCTGGCCAATGCGATTGCGGCCAAGGCCACCAGCAGCACGGCAATCCGGCCGACCCAGACCAGCTCCTGCTGACCGGCCTGCGGACGCAGCATTCCTTTGTAAAAATCCTCGGTCAGGGCGCTTGAACATACCAGCAGCTGGCAGCTGAGGGTGCTCATGATCGCGGCCAGAATGGCGGAAAGCAGAACCCCGGCAATCCATGGATTGAACAGCAGGCCGGACAACACGATAAAGACGCGCTCGCTATTAGCGGTGACCGGTGTCGCCTGATCGGGATGCTGCTGGAAATAAGCGATGCCGAAGAATCCCACGGCCATGGCGCCGAGCAGGCAAAGCACCATCCAGATCATGCCGATCCGGCGGGCTGAGGGAATGGATTTGACTGAATCGGCGGCCATGAAACGCGCGAGGATATGCGGCTGGCCGAAATACCCGAGCCCCCAGGCCATCAGGGACAGAATGCCGATGACGGTCGTGCCCTTGAAGAAATCGATATTGGCCGGATCGGCCTGGGCAATTAGGGCCAGACTGGGTTCAATTCCACCCACGCTGAGGATCACGGCAATCGGTGTCAGAATGAGCGCGAAGATCATCAGGGTTGCTTGTACGGTATCGGTCCAACTGACCGCCAGAAACCCGCCGACCAGGGTATAAGCGATGGTTGCACCCGCGCCCAGCCAAATGGCGCTGGCATAGGAAATACCGAATACGGATTCGAAAAGCCGTGCCCCGGCGACGATGCCCGAGGCGGAATAGACGGCGAAGAACGCCAGAATGATCACGGCAGAAATGATGCGCAGCACTTTGGAATCATCCTCGAAGCGCTGCGTGAAATAATCCGGAAGGGTCAAGGCGTTGTTGCAGCGTTCGGTATAGACGCGCAAGGGCCCGGCGACGAATTTCCAGTTGCACCAGGCCCCAAGAACCAGGCCAATGGCGATCCAGGACTCCGAAAGGCCGCTGAGGAACAGGGCTCCCGGCAGACCCAAGAGCAGCCAGCCGCTCATGTCCGAAGCGCCGGCGGAAAGCGCCGTCACGAAGCTGCCCATGTTGCGACCGCCGAGGATATAGTCATCCAGGGTATTGACGGATCGCCAGGCGACGAAACCGATTGCCAGCATCAAAAGGATGTAAAGCGCGAAGGTAATGGTTAAAGGCGTCAAGCTCATGCTGCAGGGCTCCCGGTCGATTTGGAGTAATTGCTCTAGATGCACTAAGGTAGCATCGAAACCTCAACCACATGGTATACGGACGATGCAAAGACTGAAAGCCCTCCGTTACGCCCTGGTGTTCCTGCTACCGCTGCAATTGCTGCTCGCCATGCACTGGGTCAGCTTGAGCGGCATGCCCAATCTCATGGCCTGGTGGCCGCTCCTGTTTTTTTTCGTATTCCTGCCGCTGATCGATTACGGCATCGGCCGCGATACGGTGAATGTCCAGCCGGCGCAGGAACGTGAAGTCTCGGCCAGCCCTGCCTTCAAATGGCTTTGTCTTGCAGTTGTGCCGGTGCAGATCGCCACCGTCTATCTATCAATGCAGTGGTTCATGGAAACGGATCTCGGCCCGGCCGGAGTCATCGGCTGGCTGTTGTCCCAGGGCATCATCAGCGGCGCCTTGGCGATCAATACGGCGCATGAAATGATTCACAAAAACGGCCGTCTTGAACAATGGTCCGGCGCCCTCCTGTTGATTACCGTCGGCTACCACGGCTTCAAAATCGAGCATCTGCGCGGACATCACGTGCATGTGTCGACGCCGGAAGATCCGTCAAGCGCTCCTTACGGCATGAGCATCTGGACATTTCTGCCTCAGGCACTGCGCCGGAACAGCATCAATGCCTGGGCATTGGAAGCGGAACGACTACGCAAAGCAGGTCTGCCGGTCGTCAGCCCGCATAACGAAATGCTGGTGATGACATTGATTTGGCTCGCGCTTGCATCAACGGCATTTGCCATAGCGGGTATCGAAGGACTGCTGTTCTTCCTGGCGCAGGGCATACTCGCCGCCGCAACTCTGGAAGTCATCAATTATGTCGAGCATTACGGGCTGGAACGCCGCAGAACCGATGCCGGCTATGAACGCACCACGCATCTGCATAGCTGGAATTCGAGCTATGCCCTGTCGAATGCCATGCTGTTCAATCTGCAGCGGCATTCCGATCACCATGCCTACCCGAAGCGCCGTTACGGCATTCTGCGCCATTTCGATGACTCCCCGCAGCTGCCCGCGGGCTACCCGACCATGTTCCTGTTGGCCTTATGCCCGCCGCTATGGCGCCGGGTCATGGATCCGCGGGTCAGGGCACACCACGCGGCATTGGCGTCCTAGTCATCCGGCCACTGG
>JAJTGG010000070.1 GCA_021299355.1 Lysobacteraceae bacterium | reverse complement strand
CGTGACCAGGATGCGGAGCTGTTGCTCGAACGCTGTCTTGAGCTTTCCCCGGGGTTCAATTTCGCCCGCCAGAACTACGCGTACATCCTCAACCGCAACAACCGTTTCGCGAAAGTGCTCGAGCAGACCGAAATCCTGCTGCGGGGCGAGCCGCGCAACATGAGTTACCGCAATCTCAAGGCCGTGGCCTTGGGCAAGATCGGAGATTTCGATGCCGCCATCGCGCTTTATGAGGAGGTGCTTGCCGAGCACCCGGGCTATTCGCGGATCTGGCACAGTTACGGCCATACCCTGAAGACCGCCGGCCGCACCGATGCCGCCGTTGCCGCCTACCGCCGCAGCATCGCCATCGAGCCGCATTACGGCGAAGCTTACTGGAGTCTCGCCAACCTGAAGACTTTCCGTTTCATCGATGACGATGTCGCCGCGATGGAGGCCCAGATCGAACGTGCCGATCTTGGGGAAGAGGACCGTTTCCATTTCAATTTCGCACTCGGCAAGGCCTTGGAAGACCGGCGTGAATTTGAACCGTCATTCCGGCACTACGACGAGGGCAACCGCCGCCGGAAAAGCCTCATCCAGTACAATGCCGACCGCAATACCCTCAAACTTCGGCAGAACCAGAGGCTGTTCGATGCCGAGTTCTTCCGTAAGCGTTCGCATTACGGCGTCGCCGATGCCGATCCTATCTTCATTCTCGGCATGCCGCGGGCGGGCTCGACACTTTTGGAACAGATTCTGTCCAGCCATTCGCAGGTCGAGGGAACTATGGAATTGCCGGACGTCATTTCGGTAACCAAGGATCTGTACCGGCGCCAGAGCGATGCCGCTTCCAGCACCTATTACCCGATGCTGGGCGCCATGAGCGCTGAGCAGTCCGATGCCTACGCCAGACGTTATCTGGATAACACCCGAATCCAGCGCCGGACCGATGCGCCGTTTTTCATCGACAAGATGCCGAACAACTATGCGCATGTCGCATTGATCCAGCTCATGCTTCCCAATGCCAAGATCATCGATGCGCGCCGGCATCCGCTGGCCTGCTGTTTCTCCAACTTCAAGCAGCACTTCGCCCGCGGCCAGAACTTCAGCTACAGCCTGGACGACATCGGGCGCTATTACCGCGACTATGTCGAACTGATGGCGCATTTCGATGCCGTGCTGCCGGGCAGGATCTGCCGGGTGCATTACGAAAACATGGTGCAGGATACCGAAAGCGAAGTCCGGCGCATCCTCGCCTACTGCGGGCTGCCGTTTGAAGAAGGATGCCTCAGGTTCTTCGAAAACGACCGTCCGGTAAGAACGGCAAGTTCCGAACAGGTCAGGCAACCGATTTACAAGGAGGGCGTCGATCACTGGCGCCATTTCGAAACCTGGCTGGGCCCCTTGAAGGATGCATTGGGCCCCGTCCTCGAGCAGTACCCGGAAGTTCCGGTTTTCCAGAAAATAGCCTTACAACACCAACGAAAGGGAGAGTAAATGAAAACACATAAAAATATCATGCCGAAGCTGAAGGTATCGCGATTGCCACTTACGGCTGCGATCTACATGGCGCTCAGCACGGCGGCTTTAGCCGCCCCGGATGACCAGGCAGCGACCGAAGACAAGAAGGCCGTGCTTGATGCAGTCACCGTGACCGCGCAGAAGCGTACGGAAAACCTGCAGGAAGTGCCGATCAGCATCCAGGTCCTGGGAACGCAGAAGCTCACCGAAATGAACGTCAATGATTTCGATGATTACGCCAAACTGCTGCCCAGCCTGTCCTATACGCAGGGCGAAGGCGGCGGTTCCGATCCGTACATCCGCGGCGTTGTCAGCGGCGGCGACGGCAACCATTCCGGCCCTTCCCCCTCGGTCGGCATCTATCTTGATGAACAGCCGGTCACCGGCGTCGGCGGCTCCATCGAACCGCATATCTACGACATCGAACGCGTGGAAGCACTGGCCGGTCCGCAGGGCACGCTTTACGGCGCCAGCTCGCAGTCCGGTACCATCAAGATCATCACCAACAAGCCAGATGCCAGCGCATTTGCCGCCGGCTATGCGTTTGAAGTGAACAGCGTCAGCGGCGGCGGTGACGGCCATGTGCTGGAAGGCTTCCTCAATATTCCTTTGTCGGATGTCGCCGCGCTGCGCGTGGTCGGTTGGGACAAAAGAGAAGCCGGCTGGATCGACAACGTCTATAACGAGCGTACTTTCCCGACCTCCGGCATCACCATGAACAACGCCGATCTGGTCGAAGAAGACTACAACGACTCGCACACCACCGGTGCCCGTGCCGCGCTGAAAATCGATCTCGGCGAGAACTGGTCGATCATGCCCAGCATCATGACCCAGAAGGAAACCACCAACGGCAGCTTCGCGTTCGATCCGGTGGTCGGCGATCTGCAGATCTCGCGTTACTATCCCGAGTCGCTGGAGGACAAGTTCACCCAGGTCGCCCTGACCGTGACCGGCAAGATCGGCAATTTCGATCTGGTCTATGCGTTCTCCACGCTCGACCGTGACGGCAAGGGTGAATCCGACTACAACGATTACGGCTTCTGGTATGACGTGGTTTCCGGTTACGGCGCCTATGCCTACGACAACAACGGCGATTACATCAATCCTTCACAGATCACCTTGAGCGAAGGTCACCAGACCAAGCGCAGCCACGAACTGCGTATTTCCTCGCCGCAGGACGAGCGCTTCCGCTTCATCGGTGGTTACTTCCAGATCGATCAGTACCGCGATATCCAGGAGCGTTACGTGATCGCCGACTGGTATGACGGTTATGAAGTGACCGGCTGGGAAGACACCATCTGGCTGACCAAGCAGGACCGCCGCGACAGCGAACAGGCCGTGTTCGGCGAATTCAGTTTTGATTTCACCGAAAAGCTGACCGCAACCGCTGGCTTCCGCTACTTTGAAAACGACAACAGCCTGCGCGGCTTCTTTGGATTTTCGCGGGCCTTCGCGGGCCAGAGCAGTCGCCCGCCCAACCAGCGTTATGGCGAAGCCGGCTGCGCTTTCGTCTGGGGCAGCACCAACCCGGCCAATTGGCCGAAGTTCAACGGCGCACCCTGCGAGTTTATTGTCGATCCGGATGGCAGTCTGGGCAAAACCACCAAGGAAAATGGTACGCTCGGTAAGTTCAACGTCACCTACAAACTGGATGACACCAAGCTGATTTACGGCACATGGTCGGAAGGTTACCGCCCCGGCGGCATCAACCGCCGTGCCACCCTGCCGCCTTACCAGGCCGATTATCTGACCAACTGGGAATTCGGTTGGAAAACCAGCTGGATGGACAACCGCTTGACCTTCAACGGCGCATTGTTCCGTCAGGAATGGGAAGACTTCCAATTCACCATTCTCGGGCAGAACGGTTTGACGGAGATTAAGAACGCCAACCAGGCGCGTATTGACGGACTGGAAATGGATATCAACTTCGCCGCGACCTACAATCTGCAGATCAGTGCCGGAGTGGCGTTTTACGATGCCAAGCTGACCGAGAACTACTGCGGCTTCACCGACGAAGACGGCAATCCGGTGACGGACTGTGCCGATCCGGAAGCGCCCACGGGCACGCGTCTGCCGGTGACTGCGGATTTCAAAGGCAACCTGAATGCGCGTTACACCTTCGACTGGAACGGTTACGAGCCCTTCATCCAAGGTTCGGTGGTGTATGAAGGACGCCGCACCAGTGATCTGCGCATTCTTGAGCGTGAGATTCTGGGCGATATGCCTTCGTACACGATGTTCGATCTTTCAGCCGGTATCCGCAAGGACAGCTGGACGCTGAACCTGTACGTCAAGAACCTGTTCGATGAACGCGCCGAGTTCAACCGGTTCACCATGTGCGCTGTCACCGTCTGCGGTGCTTCCGGGCTTGTTCCGGAATATCCGGATGGCCAGGTGTACACCGTGGCCGCCCAGCCACGCACCATCGGTCTGCGTTTCTCGCAGGAATTCTGATCGTTTCAGGCTGAAACGGAAAACCCCCGGCATGCCGGGGGTTTTTCTTTGGCTGGAAACCGCCTAAATCAGTCGAGCGCGTAGCCGAACTGCTGTTTGAACTGCATGGCGAACTGGGCATAGCTGAAGCGCT